>JBEEHU010000082.1:0-38497 GCA_041167565.1 Verrucomicrobiota bacterium
CCAAGCATCTAACCATGCGATGGAGCGAACCGCTGGCAGCTTTGGTTCCTGACTTTCCATGAAATTCCACCCTCAACCCGAAGCCACGCGCCACCCACCAGCCGTCGCTCATCTTCTTCTCGTTAGACCTCATGACCGTGCGCCCAAAGCTTCGTTTGCTGTTGCTGCGTGACGCGGTCTACTTCGTTCTCATGCTCGGCATATTCTATCTTCCGAGTCCGTTTGGTCTCCTCCTGTTTGCGGCGGCGGTGTTCGCTGGTGGCAAGCTACTTGAACCGAAGATCAAGGCCGATTCGGCGCGTCTCGACGCCAGCGAGAGGAGGCTCTATCTCGGATTTACGCTCGCGCTGTTTCTCATTCTGCTGGGATTGCTGCTCAGATGGATCATTCAGCACTCCAGTCCGCCCGCTTGGGCGATGGGCGGTCTCGGCATCGTCGTGCTGCTTGTCCTATTTTATGCATCCTATGACGCCGTACATGGACGCAACGCCAAGGTCTAACCAAGCGATGGAGCGAACGGCTGGCAGCTTTGGCTCCTCACTTTCGATGAAATTCCACCCTCAACCCGCAGCCACGCGCTCGCCCGCCAGCCGTCGCTCATCTTATTCTCGTTAGACGTATGAAGACATTCCTCACAGCGATATGCGCCCTTGCGGTTGGAGCTGCTGTCGGTGCATTTTGCATGCACGTTTATGACGCGAAGGAGCTTTATACGCAGATGCTCGCTGGAATGCAGGAAGCGGGGAAGCAGCAGACCGTCCAAGCTATGTGGAATCTCGGCTTACTCGAGGTGCTCGAGGAAGACAAAGCCGACGAAGTGAAGTCGGTTTTAGCGCGCCGAGTGGCATCGTACTACCAGACGTTTCACGACTTTCAGCCTATGTCACCAGAGACCCGCAAACTGATGGATCATATTCAAGCGGCCAGCGAGAAGTCGCCGTCACTCAAAGCAGCGCTCAACGCGCCACCCAAGTGAGCTGCCACGCGATACGTCTAACCATGCGATGGAGCGAACGACGGACCGTTGTGCGCCCCACTTTTGAGATGATTTTCACCCGTTCACATCGATCGACGCGCGCTCTCGTCCGCCGTCGCTCATCTTGTTCTCGTTAGGCCCAAAATGAACGACGCTACCAGAGTCAAAGCGAGTCGCCAGCCGCGCTTGCCAGAAGTGTTGCTTGGCGCGGTCGTCGGGTCGCTTGTGTTGGGCGCCGCTTGGGCTGTCAGCCAGCTCGGTCGCCCCGTCTTTGACGCGGTTGCAGCTTCTGCTACACCGCGATCCTTGTTGCTGCTGGCGGTCATACTGGCGATTGCTCTCCTGTTCTCACTCGGCTGGGCGTTCGCCTTGTATCGAGCCTTGCGCAGCCCTGCCTCGTCTCATTTTGACTTCGACGAGTACGGGGGTTTCTACATCGACCGCAAGTCTGGCCTAGGTGTCTGCGCCCGGTGCTTGAGTCTTGAAGAGCCGCGCGTTGTTCACCTCATGGATGTTAACGGAAACAAGATGTGCAATGCTTGCGGACATTCTTATCGAGGCAAGTCCCGTGATCCCGCCAAGGCCTAACCAGACGATGCAGCGAACGGCTGGCGCTTCGGCCCCTCACTTCCTGAAATTCCACCCTCAACCCGCAGTGACGCGCCACCCCGCCAGCCGTCGCTGATCTTGTTCTCGTTAGGTCTTATGCATGTGCATCCTGTGTTGTTCGTGGTGGCGCTCGCGTCAAGTTCCTGTGCTTCTATCCAGGTGGACGTTCGCGGGCTGGCGGCCACACACGCTACGGCATCTGATGTCGAAGCAATTCGTCTGCTCGTGCAAAATCCTCCGGACGGAATCGAGATGGCCGAGTGGGCGCCGCTTAAATCCATCCATTTTATCCGTGCCGATGAGGCAAAGCTTTTCCTGGATGGCGGTAACCTCGAGGTGCATCTGACTGTCCGGAAAAAGAAGGGGCAGTGGACGGTCGATAAGAGCTCGATTTTCCCTATGGTTTTACTCACCGGCTGAGACCTAACCCTGCGATGGAGGCGAACGGCGGACCGCTCCGCGTCCACACTTGAAATGACTTCCACACCTTCACCCCAAGCGACGCGCGGTCTCGTCCGCCGTCGCTCATCTAATTCTCGTTAGGTCTTCCCCCACATGTTTGCTATTGAGCTCTTACCTCCTAATCGTCGGGGCGGCGATGGAGAGCGCCTCGGCCAAATCACGGTGGGCAGATTTCGCGAGATCTTCGGTTGCTATCCTGCGCGCGGTCAATCCATTCGCAGCATGGCAGCGAGCTGGCGTTCCGAGCTTCGACGCCTCATCAGGGGAGCGTGCCTTGGCGTTGCGCTCGTCAAAGGCGCCTCCGCTTGGATCGTGTATCGTGCCGGCAAGCGCTGCTACATACAGGAGAGATATTTCCTTCCCGGTGTGTCGCGTGAGATCGGACTGCGACAGACGCACGACGATGACGGCAATCGCATTAGCGAGTGGAGCACTACGGTCAGCGATGTGGAGGGATTTCTGACGAGAACCTAACCATGCGATGGAGCGAACGTCGGACCGCTGTACGCTCCAATTCTTGAGTTGACTTCAACACCTTCACTCCGAGCGACGCGCGGTCTCGTCCGCCGTCGCTCATCTTGTTCTCGTTAGCGGGCAGGGGGCGTACCACTTCAAAACAATTCCGGATGGTCGTCGACGAGGGCTTCCACACCGAGGACTGAGCGGATCTTCGCCAGAAGATCGTTGAAATCGTACGGCTTCTGGATCGTGTCGAGCACGCCGGCCTTGAGCATCTCCGAGCGAATGGCCGGCTCGAGATAACCGCTGGCGATGATCGCGCGCACGCCCGGCTTGCTTTGCTGCATTTTGAAGAAGGCCTCCCGCCCGCCCAGGCGCGGCAAACCGAGATCGCAAACGACGAGCCCGATCTCGTCCTGGTTGCTTTCGAAAATCGCGACCGCTTCGACTCCATCTTTCGCCGCCAGAACACGGTATCCTTCGCTCTCCAGAATCGAGACGCCGAGATCGCGCAGCATCTCTTCGTCTTCGACGAGCAGGATCGTTTGCTGCGAAGGTTCTTTGCCCGGAATGCTTCTCTGACCGCCGCCCGGTTGTTCGACCTCGGAATGCTCGACGGGCAAATAAACAATGAAGGTCGTGCCGGCATCGATGTCACTTTCGACCTGGACGAAACCGCGGTGATTGTTCACCACACCGTAAACGACCGACAATCCCAAGCCGGTGCCTTTGCCTCGTTCCTTGGTCGTAAAAAACGGTTCGAAAATGTGCGACTTCACCTGCTTGTTCATGCCCGTGCCGCTGTCACGCACGCGCACACAGGCATAGTTTGCGGCGGTCGCGCCGGTAAAAGCTTCCGAGAGTTCTGCGCCGGAGGTAATCGACGTGCAAAGGGTGAGCGTCCCGCCCTTCGGCATGGCGTCGCGCGCATTCACGCAAAGATTCAAAAGGACCTGGCGGATTTGGTTGCGGTCCGCGGTGATGAGCGGAACGGTGGAGTCCAGCTCCAGCGCGAAATCAATCGTCTTCGGAAAAGTCGCCTCGAGCATTTTTTCCAGCTCGCGCACCAGCCCATTCAAATCGACCGAAGAAAAACGCGCTTCGGTCTGGCGAGCGGAAGTGAGTAATTGCTGGACGAGCGCCGCACCGCGTTCCACCGCCTCCTTGATGATCTTGATCGCGCCGGGAACTTCCTTTGGGTTCGAGCGGAACCGTTCCAGCCGGTTCGTGTAGCCCAGAATGATGGCGAGGATGTTGTTGAAATCGTGCGCGATTCCGCCGGCCAGCGTCCCGAGGCCCTCCATTTTCTGCGCCTGCACCAGTTGTTGTTCGAGCCGCTTTCGTTTCGTGTCGTTGAAGAGATAAACCTGGAGCTCAGTCAGCTCCGCATTCGAGAAATTTCCGATCAAGCGCGCGACTACGTAAACCGGATCGCCGTCGCGCTGTCGCATCTCGAGCTCGTGGCGGTCGAGCGTTGCCTGCTGGCGCACCAGGTCGAGCAATTCCACCGCGTCCTGCCGGCTGCGGAGCAACGCAAAAAAGTTTGCCGAGCCGGCTTCCTCGATAGAATCGAATCCGAAGATCTCCGCGACGGCCGGATTGCAGGTTACGATCTGTCCATCTGCGCGCATCATGAGGGTGCCGGTGAAATCTTCCGTGACGAAGCGGCGATAACGTTGCTCTTTTTCCCGCAGCGCTCGCTCCTCCTCTTTGCGCGCGCTGATGTCGGTGTTGATCACCAATCGCGGCGAATCGGGGCGGGTGCCGTCTATTGTCCACCGGCTCAGGACGAAAATGCGTTTTCCATCGCGCTGGACCTGCGCGACCTCGCCTTCCCAGTGCGATTCGCTTCGCAGAATCTCCTCCGGATCCGCCGCAAGACCGGAAAAGTCGGTCCGGAGGAGCTTGTCCAGATTTTGCCCGAGCGCCTCTTTGTTTTCCCAGCCGTAAATGCGCGATGCTCCGCTGTTCCAATAGCTGATGGCGCCATCGGCGTCGGTCAGAATGATGGCGTCGCTGGCAAACTCGAACAGCTCCGCCTGATCGGCCAGAGGGTGGGGCTGGGGCGCTTTTATCACGGGCGCGTGGCGGGGGCCGCCGTCGGACTGGGTGGTGCGCTGTTTCGAGCGCGCAGTTCTTCGAGACGGCCGGAAGAGAAAGCGAAATAGACCGCCAGGAATCCGGCGACAATCACGATCACGAGAAAGAGAAAACTGAGCGCGCGCCAATTGCCGCGCCGTGCGCCGGCTTGCTGCCGCTGGGCGCGTTTCTGCATCAGTTCCAGGTCGAGCATGCGCAACAGATGTTCGGGATCGACCGGTTCGGGCTTGCCGTCACCGTGGGAATTCATCGAAAAGAATCTTAACCATTCAAGCGAAAGACCAAAATGGATTCTGACAAGCAGACGCCGGACAGGAAGAAGCTCGCCGCCTTCACGCTGCCAATGGGTGTCTTTCTCTTTCTTCTCGCGTTGGTTAGTGCGCTTCGGAAGGTCGGTGGCTCTTTCTGGCTTGGTTCCCCGGAATATTGGATTTACCCGGCGCAAACAATCATCTGCGGCGGGCTGCT
This sequence comes from Verrucomicrobiota bacterium, assembly GCA_041167565.1. GTDB lineage: Bacteria > Verrucomicrobiota > Verrucomicrobiia > Chthoniobacterales > UBA10450 > AV80. Next base: position 5,075 of record JBEEHU010000082.1, read on the forward strand.
CCTGTGGTCTCGGAAGGAGTTTGAATTCCGCGCTCCGTCGCGGATTCTTTTCACTCTCGGGATCGGCCTGTTGGTTTTTCTCCTGTGGGTTGCGCCGCAGCAATTCCTCGGCTTCGCGCCGCGCCGGATCGGTTTCGATCCTGGAATTTTCGCCGGTCAACCCGCGGCTTACTGGACCACGATTGTTTTTCGTTTTGTCCGGCTGGTCGTGGTGGTGCCGGTGGTCGAGGAAATTTTCTGGCGCGGATTTTTGCTCCGCTATTTGATCAACGAAAGATTTTACCGGGTTGAGTTCGGGACGTTCTCGTGGCACTCATTCGGGATCGTTACCGCCGCCTTCGCCTTCTCGCACTCGCCCGCGGATTGGATCGCCGCGCTGATCACGGGCGCGCTTTACAATTTCGTCGCCTACCGCACCCTGAGCCTGACCTCGTGCATCCTTGCCCACGCCCTTACCAATCTCGCGCTCGGGGTTTGGATCATGAACACCCGGCAATGGGGTTTTTGGTGAGCGTCCCGGCACCGCTCCTGCTTCTTAGAGCTGCCGGTGCACGCCACATTCATTCAGAAAGTCATCCTTTGCGCGATCGCGGGGTTCCTTGCCGCCTCTCTCATTCAGTGGGGCAAAGTCTTCGTGACCGGCGCGGATGACGCCTTGAACAAAGGCTACCAGCACACGGCGCCCGGCCTCACCAAGTCGAGACCGTAGGCTTCCGGGGTCATCGATCCCGGCTCCAGGAAACCTGAAAGCAATTGCCGCGGCTGGCGGCTCGCCTAGCTTGCCGGTCACGGAATGAAGATCGGTTTTGCGCAGATTAATCCCACGGTCGGAGATTTGAGCGGCAACTTTGAGAAGATTGCCGCTGCCTATGATCGCCTCGCCGCCGCCGGAGCCGAATTAATCCTCACGCCCGAACTGGCGATCACCGGTTACCCGCCGCAAGATCTGCTCTTCAAGTCGCAATTCGTCCCGCAGAATCTCCAGATCCTGGAAAAGCTTCACGCCCGCGTCCGCGGCGGGGCCGCGTTGCTTGTCGGTTTCGTAGAGCGCAATCAGGGACGGGGCAAGCCGTTTCATAATTCGGCGGCCCTTCTCCAGACGGGCGCTCCGATCGCGAAAACCCACAAGTCGCTTCTGCCGACTTACGACGTCTTCGATGAAGACCGTTACTTCGAGCCGGCCCGAAACGTCTCGCCGCTTTTGCTAGGCACGAAAAAAATCGGCGTCACCATTTGCGAAGATATCTGGACGGAGCATTACCTGCCGCGGCCGTTTTACGACATTGAGCCGGTCCGCGCCCTGGTGGAGCAGGGGGCTGAGATCATTCTCAATCTCAGCGCGTCGCCCTTCAGCCTGAACAAGCCTGCGATCCGCCGCGAGATGGTGGCGGCGCTCGCTCGCGCGCATAACCGGCCGATTTGTTATTGCAACGCCGTCGGCGGCAACGATCAGCTCGTGTTCGATGGCAATTCGATCGCGGTGAATTCCGCCGGGAAATTGACCGTCCAATTGCCGCCGTTCCGCACTGCGGAAGAAATCGTGGATACCGAGGCATCGTCGGCGGTGAAACTGGAGGAACGCGAAGTTTCTGCCGATCTGTTCGATGCGCTCTCGTTAGGCGTGGGCGATTACCTGACCAAATGTAACTTCAAATCGGCGGTCCTGGGATTGAGCGGAGGAATCGATTCTGCGGTCGTCGCCGTGATCGCGGTGAATGCGCTCGGCGCGGAGAACGTCGTCGGGGTCTCGATGCCGAGCCCGTATTCTTCCCGCGGCAGCATCGATGACGCGCTCGCGCTCGCAAAAAATCTCGGAATCAAATGCCTGCAAATCCCGATCGCGAACGCACTCGCCGCATTCAAAGCGCAGTTCACGGAAATTTTCGCGGGCCTCCCAGAAGACACCACGGAAGAAAACATGCAATCGCGCCTGCGCGGGATGATCCTGATGGCGCTCTCGAACAAGTTCGGCCACATCCTGCTCACCACGGGAAACAAAAGCGAATTGGCCGTCGGTTACTGCACCATCTACGGCGATATGGCGGGCGGCCTCGCGGTCATCAGCGATGTCCCGAAGACGATGGTCTATCAGTTGGCGCGCTGGATGAACCGGGAGCGCGAAATCATTCCGGTCTCGACCATCGAAAAGCCGCCGAGTGCTGAGCTCAAACCCGGCCAGACCGATCAGGACAGCTTGCCGCCCTACGACGTGCTCGACGAAATTTTGCGCCTCTACGTCGAGGAAAATCTAAGCGCGCGCGACATCGTCACGCATGGGTTCGACGAAAAGACAGTGCGCTGGGTGCAACGGCGCGTGGACATCAACGAATACAAACGCGAGCAAGCCGCGCCCGGCATCAAAGTCACGAGCCGCGCTTTCGGCGTCGGCCGCCGAATGCCGATCGCGCAACGTTACGTTGATTGATGGGAAAAAATGCACCGCGTTGGAATCGAACCAACAACCCGCTGATTAAGAGTCAGCTGCTCTGCCAATTGAGCTAGCGGTGCGTTTTGCTTCCGGGAAGAGCGCTAGTTTGCCGCACTTTTTCCCGGAATCAAACAAACGTCGCATCACAACATTCCGAGAGCGTGCTCGAAGGCGGCGCGATATTGCTCGAGCAAGCCGTGGTCAGGGTGGCAGAAGTTTGGCAGCTTGATCATGCGCCGGTTCTCGCGGTCTGTCTCTGGGAACTCGATGTGCGCGTAATCGGGCAGACGAACATCGACGGGGTAACGGCCGATGCTGGCGATGTGACCTTCCCGGAAGAACGGCTGCTCGTGCAGCAGCGGGTAGCGCGGCACGCGGACCTGACAGCCGAGAGCTTGCAGGATTTCCAGGAAGCGCGCGGTGTCGAAACCAGGATCGCGATGGCGGATCAGGAATTCGAAATAGACGCGCTCGATCCCAGTCGCCGGAAGGAAGCAATCGAATCCGAGCCGTTCGAGATGTTCGCTGAGCCAATGGTGGTTCTGGTTCCGGACGCGGTTGAACTCGGGGAGCTTGCGCAGCGAGACGCGGCCGAGCGCTGCGGACATCGGCGCGATGCGGGTCTTGATTCCCATGCTGGTAGCGGCGAAGCGCATGGATGGACCGGGCAGTTCGATGATCCGGGTAATGTCACCGAGGCAGATCGCTCGTTCCCAGTAGTTGGAATTATCGGTGAGGAAAATGCCGCCTTCGCCGGCGGGAGCGAGCTTGTCACCTTGGAGACTGAACACGGAAATGTCTCCGAGCGCGCCGCACGGTTGGCCGTGGTGTGCGGCGCCGTGAGCATGCGATGCGTCTTCGATGATGCGGAGATCGAACTCCTCACAGACGCGGCGAATTTCATCCACTTTGCACGGCAACCCCCAGAGGTGGACGATCACGACGGCTTTCGTCCGCGAGGTTATTTTCCGGCGGATCTCCTCGGGATCGATGCCGAGCGTGTCCGTTTCGCTTTCGCAGAAAACCGGGATGAGGCCGCACCAAACCATCGGCAGGACAGAGGCCCAGAAAGTTGCAGTGGGAACCAGAATCTCGTCGCCGGGCTGAAGATCGAGAGCGTGAAACGCGGCGAGCAGCGCGCTCGTGCCGTTGTTGTGAGCGAGCGCATGCCGACGGCCGGTGAACGCAGCGTAATCGTGTTCCAGTTCGCGGATGACAGGATGCGTGCTGACATTGCCGTCGCGCAGAATCTCGAGCACGGCCTCCTCGGCCTCGTGGTCAAAAAGAGGCCAGCGTGTTGCGGGTGCGTGATCGAGAGTCACGATTCTGGTTCCAGTTTCCATGAATCAAGCGGAAGCGAGGACGTCGTCGTGACGTTCGCGCACACTCTGTTGATAGGCTGTGACGGCTTCGTCCACAGAACTTTCGTCGCGGCAAAAGACCCGCGCGATCTCGCGCAGCGTTTCCAGGTTTTCGGAATGGACACCCAATCCACCGCGCGGAATCCACTGGGCGACGTTCGTGCGGCGACGCAGATAATCCTCGAGGGTTTGGCAATGCTCGCGATCGCGGCACCAGGCAGCGGATGGGACTGGTTCGTCGAGGCCCGGAAAAAATTCGGTGATCGGAGTTTCCAGAGCGGGCGCAAGCATCGGGCGGCCTGCTCGCAGATGAGTCGCGAGAACGGTGCGAACCTGTTCCGCCAATAATCCGCACGAAGTGAGCTTTCCCCCGTACACCGCCACGGCCTGCCGCCGATGATCGTGATGGATTAAATGTTTTCGCGACAGTTCCAGCGGATGCGCTCCCCTGGAACATCCGCGCCGCACCGCGAGGGGACGAATCCCGCAGCGCAACGAGACAATGTCCTCCACTCCATAGCGCGTGTGCAGATTCTGGTTCGCCAGCGTAAGCAGCGAGCGAATGTCCTCCGGCGAGACGCTAAAACCTTCGCTGATCTCCGCGACCCGCGTTTCCGTTGGACCGCACAGCGCGACCGGTCCCCACGGGACAAAGGTCAGTGTGTCCTGATCTTTCCCGGTGTCGAACACGAGAATCTGGCGCAGCGATTCCGGACGCCGGAAGGAAATATAGACACCCTTGCTCAGCTCGTGGCGATACGGTGACTCGATGCCGAGGCTCTCGTTCAAGGTGTCGGTCCACACGCCGGCAGCATTCACGACGAAGCGCGCCGTGACGGCGGCCTCGTGTCCGTCCAGCCGGTCGCGCAGTTCGAGCCGCCAGCGTCCCGCCGCCGCGTCGAAGTTTGCGCTCTCCGTGGCGCAGTGATTCAGCGCCGGAGCATGCGGCCCGATGAAGGGAAGAATCCATTCAAGCGCGAACCGGCAATCGGACACCTTCAACACGGCTTCCTCGAAAGTGAGCGAATGGCGAAAGCGCCCCGCCTTCAGCACGTCCAATTCTGCAAAGGCGGCCTCGCATCCGGGGAAGCGCCGGCTGCCCGAACCGAGCAGCCAATAAAGCATCATGCCGAAGCGCACGACATGGCGATTCCGCAGGCTCTCCCTTCCCGGCAAATAGCGCAGGCTCTCCGCGCGAATCTTCTCGGGCATTTGCTCGATCAGTTGATCGCGCGCGCGGCAAAGTTTGATGACCGTCCGGAAGTGGAAATCTTTTAAGTAAAGAAGTCCGCCCCAAATCATCATTCCCGAAGCCTGAGTCGTCCCGCCTGCAAAATCACCGCGATCGAGCAACAGAACGCGGTATCCGTGCCGGCAGAGCTCGTGAAAAATTCGCGCCCCGCTGATCCCCGCTCCGAAAATCGCGACGTCGTAGTGCGCGCCGTCTGCGGCTCGAAACGCACTTCTTCTTTCGTCGCCGAACCCGGAAGCGGGCTGACGCAAAAGTGATGATTTATTCCGCAACAGGATTTCTCCGGCGGATTGAAAACGAAGCGGCTGCGATGGCGGTGTGGCGGGAATGCGAATCTTTATAGCGATTCGCGGCCCGGAGGCGAGGCCTGATGGCGCCGGGTTTACTCGGAGCGGTACTTCAGCGAGTTGACGATTGCTTCCAGTTCCTTGACTCGGTCGGGGAATTTCTCGCTGTCGGCCCGGAGCCGCCAGACATGCGCCTTGCCGGGAGCATAGGCGATAACGTAGAGGACCGTGTAGACCTTGCCGCCCGCGGGAAGAGTGGCCAGAAATATTCCCTGATACGCTTTGCGTCCGCCGGTCGTGCCCGAGCCATCGTGCGTGACCTCAACCGTCGCTCCGTCCGGAAAATCTTTGCGGAGCTGTTTGGCAAAACTGCTCCAGAAATCAGCGCGGTGTTTCTCCCCGGAAAAAGGCTCGAGGTCGAGGCCGACGACATTGATCCGCAACGAAGAGAGCGTCTTTGTTCCGGTTCCCTGGACATCCAAATGGTAAAATAATGCGTCCACCTCTTTTGCTTCGGCTAGCATCGGGCGGAGAATTTCGTCTAACTTTTTCTTGCCGGAATCCGTCCCGCCTTCAACGAGAATTTTCTCGATCTTTTCGTACGTGCCTCCCACCCAGCCGCTCGGAATTGTTGCCGTCCATGGCAACGTGCGTCCCTCGACCACGACATCGGCTCGAGCAGGGTTTTCCGCTATCAGGGCGCCGCATGCGATGAGAAGGAGGGACGCTTTCATAAATGGTATCGTTCTGCCAGCGACCTCGCCAATTCTCCATTCCGCGTTTTCTTTGGCAAGGAAATCAGGACGGAAGCGTTGGAAACGCTTTGCGGTTAGTACTGAGGCGTCGCCGCCCTGGAAGGTATGTTTTAGGCTTTTAGCAACCCTCGAAGAAGCAACAAGCCCGTGAATCTCTACCGAATAATGACGGACGTCCGCGCCGGTTCACATCAACGAAATGTGATGAAGGGTGATCGCGGGATCGTCACGCTCTGGCTCCGGGCTGAGTCCGAAGATATCGCGCTGGCGCGCGGAAATTTCATCCTAACGAACAAACGATATGCTTCGATCGGCAGCCTCCAGGCCTATGCCGAAGCACTCGCCCACGATCCACTCGCGTCTGCCACCGAAGCCGAGCAGGCCGCGGATCGGCGCGAGGATTCCATCCTGGCAGGTTATCACGCCATGAAAGAGCAAGCCCTTGCGCAGGCAGATGGACTTCACGAAGTCTGGCTCGGTGCGCCGGATGAGCGGCTTGTTCGTCAGCGAGAGATCGGTTAGGCCACTCGCTTCCGCGTGAAGATCGAGGCGAACTTCGATTGACTCAGCCAAGTAATCGCGAGTCAGTGCAAACAACTCGTCGACGTGAGCGCACAATATTTTCGCATTTTCCGCTGGCACGTTCTGCGGCACTTGCGCCGGCATCCGCTCCTCGGGCTCCTCAATATCGCGAGTGTCGCGCTCGGCGTCTCGGTTTATCTCGCCACCCAGATCGCGAATCACAGCGCGAATCGAGCATTCGCCGCGACGATCGATCTCGTTGCAGGTAAAGCGGAGTTGGAGATCACCGCGCCGGCCGGGCATCTTCCGGAGACGACCTTTCCGGCGGTTTCGACGACTGCCGGTGTTGCCGCCGCGACGCCGCTCGTCCGCGGCCTCGTGACGCTTCCCGATTTTCCAGGTGAATATCTCCAGATTCTCGGGATCGATGTTTTCACCAACGCTCCGTTCCGAACCTTTGAGCCGAGGAATATCGACGCGACTGATTTCGATATTCAGCGCTGGCTCGGTGCGCCGGGCTCGATCGCGCTTTCGGAAGAATTCTTCCGGCGGCACAAGTTAAAGGCGGGAGACAAGATCCGGGCGCGCGTGGGCGTGGCGGATCGCGAGTTGCAGCTGGGATTCATCCTGCGAAGCGAAGACACACTCGATTGGCATTTTGCCGCGATCGATATTGGCTGGGCCCAGGAGCTATTCGGACGGCGCGGAGAGCTAAGCAGGATCCAACTGAAGTTAACGAAGCCGCAGGATCGCGACGCGACAATCAGCGCGTTGCGAAAAGTTTTGCCGAGCGACGCCCGGATCGCGGCGCCGCAGCAACGGACCGAGGAGGTGGAAAAGATGCTCGGCGGTTTCGAGCTGAACCTCACCGCGATGAGCCTGGTCTCTCTGCTCGTTGGGATGTTTTTAATTTACAACACCGTCTCGGCCTCAGTCGTTCGACGCCATCACGAGATCGGAATTCTGCGGTCGTTAGGCGCGACTCGTCGTGAAGTGCGTGCGCTCTTCCTGGCGGAAGCGATGACACTTGGCGCGATCGGCTCGTTTCTCGGCCTGATCGGTGGGTTGGTTCTGGCGCGGTTCCTGGTGGATGCCGTCACGAAAACGATCTCATCGCTTTACGTCATGGTGCACGCGCGGCAGATCGCATTACAACCGTGGATGTTTGCCGTGGCCTGGATAATCGGCGTCGGCTCCGTGATCGTTTCCGCGTGGGCTCCGGCGCGAGCGGCCGCGAATGAGGAACCGGTCCGGGCGTTGCATGGACAAACCAGACTCGAACGAGCGGTCCGTCCGTCGCCCGCGTGGTTGGTCGCCGGTTTGCTTTCTCTTCTGCTCGGCGCCCTCTTTTCCTTTCTGGCCCTCTCCACCGGCCCACGCTGGCTGAGTTTTGGCGCTGCGTTTCTTGTTCTGGCCGGATTCTCTTTTCTGGTTCCGCGATTGACGTTCCACTTCGGCACGGCGCTCGGGAAACTGTTCCGGTCGCTTCGCCGACGCCGGCGCATGATGACGGTCGAACCAGAGCTGGCCGCCGCGAATCTCTCTCGCAGTCTTTCGCGAAACTCGGTCACGATCGCCGCGCTCGCGGTCGCGGTCGCGATGACGGTCGGCGTAAGTGTAATGGTGTTTTCGTTCCGCCGGACGGTGGAGACCTGGATCAACGACACGCTCGTGGCCGATCTCTTCATCAGCCCGGCCGCGAATGAAATCGTGGGCGGGGCTTTTATCCCGCCCCCGGCCCTGCAGTTTCTCGCGAACCATCCGGCGGTGGAAACGGCGGATACGTTCCGCGAAATCATGGTGCCGATGGGCGATGAAAACGTGATGGTGGCGGTGATTAGCGGCCGGCGGCGACATTTTCAATTTCTCGGCGGTGATAACAGGACGTCGATGGATCGCTTTCATGCGGAAGGGTGCGTTCTCGTGTCGGAGAGTTTCGCGCGCCGGCATCGGTTGCGGGAAAACGACGCGATTGAATTGATGACGCCGGACGGGCCTCGCAAATTTTCGGTCGCGGGAATTTTTTACGATTACACGCGCGATCAGGGCATCGTGTACATGACCGCGCAAAATTTTTCGCGCTTCTGGCATGATGATCGAGTGAACAGCGTGGCCATTTACCTGAGACCGAACGGTTCGGCGGAGGCGTTGAATGAAGCTTTTCGAGCGGAATTCAGCCGCGACGGCCAGTACATGATCTTTTCGAATCAATCATTGCGTCGCCGCATTTTCGAGATCTTCGACCAAACATTCGCGGTCACCTATGTTCTGCTGACCATCGCGGTCTTCGTGGCGGTCACCGGTATTTTTCTCTCGTTGACGATTTTGATCACGGAGCGGCAGCGCGAGCTCGCTGTCTTGCGCGCCATCGGCGGGAGCGTAGCGCAGATCCGCAAACTCGTGCTCTGGGAAACGGCGATGATCGGCGTCCTGGCGGCCGTGGTCGGAACGGCATCGGGCATTTGTCTCTCGCTGGTTTTGACCGGCGTAATCAACCGCGCATTTTTCGGCTGGACGATTCAACTGGCCTTTCCATGGCGCTCCCTTGCTTTCACGCCCGCCTGGATCATTTGCGCAGCGCTCCTCGCCGGCATTATTCCGGCCTGGCGCGCCGGCCGATTAATTCTCGCCGAGAGCCTGCGCAACGAATGAAACGCGCGCGATTTCTCCTCGTCGTTTTGTTCGCCGCAACCATGCTCGGCGCGGATTGGAAAACTGCCGAGCCTGGATGGCAGTTCGAGTTTCCCCGAGATCATCGCGCGCATCGCGATTTCAAGACCGAGTGGTGGTATTTCACCGGAAATGTTTTCGACCCGGAAGGTCGTCGCTTCGGCTACGAGCTGACATTTTTCCGGCAAGGAATCCGGCCTCTCGCGGAACGCGATCCGAATTCATCACGCTTCATTGTCGACGATCTGAAGTTCGCCCATTTCGCGCTGACCGACGTCTCCGGGAAGCGTTTTCTCTTTGAACAAAAGACGAGCAGGGGAGCATTCGGGGAGGCCGGCTTCGATGACGGCAAGCGGCTGGCCTGGATCGACAACTGGACGCTCTCGTCCAATGGCGACGACGCATTCGACCTGGTCGGTTCGGGAGAAGCCGGGACGATTCATTTGCATTTGCGCGCGACCAAACCGCCGGTGGTGCATGGCGAAAACGGCGTCAGTGTGAAAGCGACGGGAGGTGCGAGCGCGTCGCACTATTATTCGGTTCCACGATTGCAAACAACCGGCGAAATATTCGCCAACGGGGCGTCGCATCCTGTTAGCGGCGAAAGCTGGTTCGATCACGAATGGTCGAGCAGTCAACTCGGCAAGAATGAGGTCGGGTGGGATTGGATCTGCCTGCAATGGGAGGATGGCGCGGAGCTGATGCTCTACCGGATGCGGCTTGAAAACGGCGATGTCGACCCCAGCTCAAGTGGCACCTGGATTGCCGCGGATGGAACGACAACTCATCTGAGTGCCTCGGATTTTCAGATGACGCCGATCGGCTTTTGGAAGAGTAAAACGAATGGCGCGCAGTACCCGATCGGATGGCGCGTCACGCTGCCGGGGCAGCAAACCGAATTGACCATTCGGGCCGCGCTTGAGGATCAGGAATTGAAACTGGGGGCGATCACATACTGGGAAGGCGCGATCGACGCGACCGGGACCCGGCAAGGCAAAGCGATCAAAGGCCGGGGCTATCTGGAACTAACCGGATACGCGACCCCGCTCCGCGAGTTGCGCAGATAAGCTTCTACGCTTGGGTGTGACGGGCGAAATGCACTTCGGCGCCCTTCGGCAGCAGGCGTTTGCGCCCGCGCTGACGGCGCCGCGCGAGACAGGCCCGCCCGCCTTTGGTGCTCATGCGCGCGCGAAAACCGTGCTGATTTTTTCGAGTGCGCTTCGAGCGTTGGAGAGTGCGTTTCATAACGGTGCCTGTTGAAGAGCGGCTACCTTACGGGCGTCGTCGCCTCTGTCAATTCCACAGGAGGGGAATGCGCATTGCCACAACCCGCTCTTTGTGGAATAACGAGGCGCCCCATGAGTGAAGTCGTCATCGAGCCCGCGGTTTTCGAAGATCTGGACGAATTGTCCAATCTTCTCGGCGAGCTCTTCAGCGAAGAAAAGGACTTTCGCCCCAACAAACAGAAACAGCTTCAAGGCCTGCGCCTGATCTTCGAAGAGCCGAATCGCGGCCGGGTTTTCGTGTTGCGCCGCGACCGGACCATCGTCGGCATGATCAATTTGCTATTCACCATTAGCACCGCGGAAGGCGGCTTCGTCATTCTCCTGGAAGACTTGGTCGTGCACGATTCTTTTCGCGGCCACGGCTACGGCTCGCAGCTCCTCGAGCACGCCATCAACTTCGCGAAGCAGAAAAAATTCCTGCGGATCACTTTGCTGACCGACCGCCCGGAATTGCGGTCGCAAAATTTTTTCAAGCGCCACGGGTTCTACGAATCTTCGATGTTGCCAATGCGATTGCTGATCTCGTCGGACACGCCCGCCGAAGTCACGTTGTGAAACGAGGCGCGCTCGCGTCTTTTCGGCTGTAGCGTCTCACCGCCATGGGCGGCACGATTCGTCTTTTCAAATTCAGCGGTATCCAGGTTTACCTGCATTTCTCCTGGTTCATCGTCGCGGCCATCGAACTGACCCAGCGCGCCCCGCTCTATAGCTCGCGGGTTTGGGCGGCGTACGAATATATTTCGCTTTTCGTCATCGTCCTGCTGCACGAATTCGGTCACGCGCTCGCCTGCCGGCAAACCGGAGGGCATGCCGATCGCATTGTCCTGTGGCCGCTTGGCGGCATTGCGTTCGTCGATCCACCGCGGCGCGCCGGCGCGATGCTCTGGAGCATTGCGGCCGGACCGCTCGTCAACGTCGTCCTGGTCCCGATCCTGTCCGGTGTGCTCGCGGTCATGCTCCGCGGCGGATGGGCGGAGGAAACGCCCGATCTTTACCTGCTCATGTGGCACGTTTGGTACATCAATCTCGGCCTGCTCATCTTCAACATCCTGCCGGTTTATCCGCTCGATGGCGGGCAGATTCTCCGAGCGCTCCTTTGGTTTCCGCTTGGCGAAATTCGCAGTCTTCAGATCGCGAGCGTGATTGGTTTGGTGGGCGCGGTGGTTCTCGCCGCGGTCGCGCTTCTGTTGCAGATCATGCAGCCGATCTGGGTGGCCGTGATGGCTTTCTTCCTCATAAGCCGAGCCATCGCCGGCTGGCAGTACGCGAAGGCGCTCGTGATCGAGGAAGAGGCGAATCGCGCTGCGCGTTTGGTTCCGACCGTGCCGAGCGAAGATCGGTGATTGTTCCCACCCCTCTTCTGTAGCCGCTTCGCTGTGCGAAGCGTGAGAGCGAACCACGCAACCATCACGCCGCCCACAGGGCGGCGGCTACAGGCGGAACTTCCGTTCAGTGACCCTTGGCAGAATCAGCAATCCAGCTCGCGATCTGGGCGAGCAAGCGCGGTTTGAGCTCCGTCCGGAAACCGACTTCGTCGATCGCCTTAGCCACATCTTTCGCGGCCGTCGGCGGCAGATCCGATTTCGCGTAACGCTCCAGCTCGGCGATTCGCGCCGCATCGGAAAAGAAGGTGAACAAACCAGGCGCATAACTATTCGCCCCGAGCGCGTCCGTCTTGGCGAGAAGCTGTTTCATGTGCGCTTTCGCAAAATTCCATGACACCTCCGGATGCTCGCTCTGTCGGGCCACCTTCGACACGAGATAGATCGCGCGGCTGGTCGGTAATTCGTCGCCGAGGGAAATCTCCAGCGTCTTTGCGGCCAGCTTGGGATCGATCGCGCTGGCGAGCGCGTCGTAATAATTTTGCTTCTCCTCGATGCTCGTGGTTTTCAGGCCGAGCTCGTGCAGTTTGTTCCAAGTGGCTTCGTCGGCGTAACGGCCCACTACCGCGAAAACTCGCGGCCGCAAATCAGGAGCGAGCGACGCGGGCGCAGCCAGATATTTTTGAAATCGTTCGCGGCATCCGGCGATGATCTCTTCGTCGTTCAGGTCGCCGAGCGCGTTGATCAGGCTGGCGCGCAAGGAAGCGATCTTCGGCGGCTCGCCGCTTTTAGGTTCCCAACCGACTTGGTCGAAACTCGGCCGCAGAATGGAGCGCGCATATTTCTGGAATGCGTCCCGTTGCGGCTGACCGGCGAGGAGCCGGTTGATGAAATCGAACACGTGGATGATTTGCTCGCGCTCAGCCAGCTCAGTTTTGGCCGGCAGTTTCTCGACGAGATCGAGATAGTGCGCGAGCGGAGCGCGGTTTGCCTGCACCAACGCCCACGCATCGGTCAAGAGGTTGACGCGATCGGCGGAACTGAGCTTCGGCAACTCCGCGAGCAGCAGCTTCCACGAAGCCTCGTCGTACTGGACCCGATAGTTTCCCGCGCCGTCGACGTTCAACTTGATTGCGCGATCCGCAGGAACATTCGGCAGATCGATGGACTTCGCGGTCATGAGCAAACTGACCGGCGCTCCTTCGCCGGCGACCGAATAGGTAAGGGGAATCTTCCACTCGAGCGCGGGCGGCTTTTCGTAATGCACCGTGAACCGTTCCTGCGTGAGCGTAATCTTGCCGGCAGCATCGCGCGCCACTTTCACCACGGGGAAACCGGGTTGTTGCGTCCAAGCCGTGGCGATTTCCTCGACCGGTTTGCCCGAAGCGTCCGCCAGCGCTTTCCAAAGATCGGCCGTGGTCGAATTCGAAAGTTTGTGCGCGGCCATGTATTTGCGAATCCCGTCGCGAAAAACTTCTTCGCCTAAAAAGCTCTCGAGCATTCGGATGAACGACATGCCTTTGCGGTAAGTAATGTCGTCGAACGCGCTGTTCGCCTCGGCTTCGCTCGCGATCGGCTGTTGAATGGGATGCGTCGTCGCGCGGGCGTCGCCTTCCATCGCGCTCTCCTTGCCGATCCCATGACGCCGGCTCGGATCGCGCGGAACGTTCTTGCTCAGCCAGGTTTCCCATTCCGGATTGAATTTCGCGGTGCACTTCGTGCCCATCCACGAAGCGAATCCCTCGTTGAGCCAGAGATTGTCCCACCAGGCCATCGTGACGAGATCGCCGAACCACATGTGGGCGGTCTCGTGCGCGATGACTTCGTAGATGTTTTGTTTCGTCTCGCTCGAAGATCTTTCCGGATCGAACAAAAGCCGCGATTCGTAATAGGTGATGCCGCCCCAGTTCTCCATCGCGCCGCCGAAACCGCCGGGGATCGCGATGTGATCGAGCTTCGGCAACGGGTAGGGGACGCCGAAGTAATCGTTGAAGTAATCCAGGATCTGCTGCGAACTCTCGAGCGCGTAGCGGCCCATCTCCGCTTTGCCTTTGGTCGCGATCACGCCGTGATTCACCTCACCTTTCTTCGCGTTGATGGCGTCGAGCTCACCGGCGCAAAGAACGTTGAGATAACTCGCCATCGCAGGCGTGGCCGCGAACCGGATCTCCTTGCCGCCGACGACTTTGGTTTCTTTTTCCACCGGCATGTTGGAGACCGCCGTGAAATTTTCCGGCACGATCACGGTCAACTGGAAACGGGCGCGGAAGCTCGGTTCATCCCAGCAGGGGAAAAACCGGCGGGCGTCGGTGGCTTCGAACTGCGTTCCGAGCATGACCTTTTTCGCGCCGGTTCCCTGCTCCTGATAAGGCGCGTAAAAAAATCCCTGTCCCTGCTGATTGATTTTGCCGGTGAACTTGAGTTCGAGCTCGTGAGCGCCGGCCGGCAATTCGTTCGCCAGCGTCAGAGTTAGCGTCTCCAGTTTTGGATCGAGCTTGATGGCTGCTGCCGCGATCGGTTTGCCATCGAGCGCCGCGCTCTCGATTTTGATTTCGAGCGCGTTGAGAACCAACTGCCGCACCGGCTCACGCGCGTTCAGCTTTATCGTTTCCGATCCCGTGAAACTGTGTTTCCCGATGTCGGGCGTAATGCGGATGGCGTATTCTTCCGGCACGACTTGCTTCGGAAGTTTTCCGGGCGTCGTGGCGAAATCGAAGGGTTTCTCAGCGTGCAATGTCGTCACGAAAGTAAGAAGAGCGGCGCGGAAAAGAAGACGCGAAACGAGCATCCGTCCACTAAACAACGCGACGAAACCTTTGCACGTTCCAAATCGAATGCTTCCCGCCGGTTTGGCGATGACGTAACAAAACGCTTATGGCAGGCCGCTTTTTCAAATCTGACGAGGTCGCGGCCGGTTCCTTTTCCGCCAATGGCAGAGTCTGGGTCGCCCTGTTTCTTGCTTCGCTTGTTTTTCTGGCCGCCTGTCTCCTTCACACGATCAATGTGCCCTGGGTGGAAGAGGACAACTATTGCGGCGCATTCCACTCCCAGGCGGCGCGCAACAATCTGCGCGCCGGGCTACGCGTGACGGGAGGCGTGCCCGCGACGTTTCATTTCGGGCCGCTTCCGATTCCGCGCGACGCTTATTACGTCCATCATCCAACGCTCATGCCGCTCATGGTAACCGCCTCGGTTGCGATCTTCGGAGAAAGCGAGTGGGCGGCGAAACTGGTGCCGATCTTCTGTTCGCTCCTGAGTGCGGTGCTCCTTTGGCTGCTGGTTTGCGATGCTATGGACCGACGCGCGGCCGCGCTGGTCGCAGGTTTCTTCGTCACGCTTCCTATGGAACTTCACTACGGCGATATGGTTGATTTCGCGCCCTGCCTTGTGATGTGGATGCTCGCGACCCTTCTCTGCCTTCGCTACTGGGAAGTCCGCGGCGGTAAGCGATGGGCAGTTCTTGCGGTAGTCTGCTGTTTGGGTGCTGTCTGGACGGATTGGCCCGGATATTTGTTTGCCATCGCGATTAGCGTTTCATTTTTGTTGGAGAAGAGAAAACGAAGCAGGTGGTTCGCAGTGGCCTTGCTGATCAGCGCCCTGTTTTCCGGGCTTTTGTTTCTCCTTCAAATCCATCACGTAAACCCTGAGGCATGGCGCGACCTGTGGCAGGCGGTGACCATGCGCCTCGGCAGCGGAGTCCAACCGGGCTCCTCTGGAATTGCTTCGGCCGGCGGAGTGCACTTTGGATTTGGTGAGTGGTTACAAAAAATTCTTCAAGCGCTGGGCGAAGATTATTTGCTGATGACGTGGGTCTTTATTCTAACCGGCGCGATCTACCTTCTGCGGAACCTGAAACGGCCCGGGTTCCGCTGGCTTGGCTGGGCTGTTCTGCAAATGGCGAGTGCGGGAATTCCTTACATGCTGTTGTTGCGGAACTGGTCGTTCATCCATGATTGGGCCAGTTTTTTTGAGATTGGTTGCGTAGCGATTCTTGGTGGACTCGGCATCCTCAGTATTCAGGACGCGCTGGATCGCAGCGCATGGGGGAAAAAGCTTCAGCCCCTTGGCTCAATTGCCGCCTTGGGCTTGTTCGTCTGGCTCGCTGCGGCCGGATTCATGCGCGCGGAAAGTCAGCGCTCGCAACTTCTGATGCTCGATGGTCAAACGGCCGAACCGGCTTATCTCATTCGCGACGTCGGACACTACCTCGCGAAAACTTTTTCGACGGACACGACGATCCTTTGCAACTTCGATCCCTACTACAGCACGCTTCCTTACTACGCCCAACGAACAATCCTCAACAATCTCGATACGAGGAGCGGTTGGGAATCCGCGTCCGCAGATAGCGAGAGGCGTTTTGGTGGAATCGTTTGGCTGGCGGCGCCTTCGTCTGCCGAAATCCTGGAGACCTTGCCCGAAAAAGAAATCGTCCGCGTCGAAATTGACGGCGTTAGCTTCGCGGTCTGGAAGCCGGGCCACTGATTACACCTACTGCACCACGAGCAGCAGGAGCAGTTGTCCGTCGCCGACCTGCGGACCTTTGATGACCAACGGGCTGGCTTTGCTCAGCTTCGCGTCGGTTTCCAAGAGCAAATTCCTTTCCTGAAATAATTTCAGGTTGAGCAAATAGCCGGCGTCGGTCCCGCCCTTGGAATCGACGTGGAGCGAGAAATACTTGCTCGAGGCCAGCCAGTCTTCCGACCCAGTAACCAGCGTCGCGCGTGATTGGCCGATGACTTTGAACTGGTTGTAGCCGAACAATTCCTTGAGCGTTTCTTCCATCCGGCTGAGTTCTGTCGGAACCTTATCCGGCTGCGGCACATTGTTCGCAATGACGAGCCCGCTCCAGACGATCTGCGAACCCTGGACCGCCGAGGTCGCGCCGCCCCACATCAGCGCCAGGCTCACTCCCAGCAACAGAATGGAGCGCTTTTGCATGGGGTGAGATTACTTCGCCGCGAACTCAGATGGGAGCGACTGCAAGCCTTCCACCCAAAGGACGGTCACCTTGTCTTCCTTCGCTTCAAACACCGAGATCGTCGCGTTCGGATTCACCGCCGGATCGATCCGCGCATTCAGGATCTGGGAAAGATACTGCGATTGATCGGCCGGAGTCTTCTCGCGCATGACAAAAAACGTGCAGATGGAAAAGATCGCGAGCGACGTGGCGCCGGCCCAGACCAACCGGCCGAGAGGCCACCAGGCCCGTGGTGGGCCGGCGGTCGCAGGTCGACCCGCCCGCGCATCGCTTGCGATTCGCTCCCGCAGTTGATGATGGAAAAACTCCTCGTTTCCCATCGCGTTGCCCTGTAGTTGTTCCTTCAAAAACGCCCCGAGCTTCTGGGCGTCGCGCTTCTCGGCTTCCGCCGCCGTTTTATCGGGCAACGAAGCTTCAAACTCGACGAGCTCAGCACCGCTCAGTTCGCCGTCGATCCACGCGGTCCAATTTTCCTCAAACGTTTTCATAAAGGTCCCTCAGGAGATTCTGCAACTTTTTGCGCGCATAAAACAATCGCGACATGACGGTGCCGATCGAACAGCCGAGGGCCTCGGCGATTTCGTGATACTGCATGTCCTCGGTTTCTCTCATCAAAATCACAGCGCGATGTTCCGGCGAGAGCTGCTCGATCGCCGCATCGATCCGCGCCCGGATCTCCTGTTGCTCCATCCGCTCGTGGGGCAACGCATCCGCTTTGGGCACCGTCCGCGAGGCCGGATCGATCTCCTTTAATTGCACCGCGTCATCGAACTCGGCGCCGGTTCCCTTGACCTGCTTCTTGCGCAACCAGTCGATGGTCACGTTGGTCACGATCCGGTACATCCAAGTGTAGAAAGACGATTGGCCGCGGAAACGGCCGATCGATTTCCACGCCTTTAGGAAACTGTCCTGGGCCAGATCCCAGGCGTCCTGCTCGTTATGTACCATGTTGTAGATCATGCCAAAAACTCGGGTGCGGTAACGGCCTACCAGTTGGTCGAATGCTTCGGTATCCCCGGCCTGGCATTGTTTTACCAGGTCAAGTTCCGAGACATCGGCTTGAGCCGGAGTCGCTTCCGTATGCATTATTGGACGGAACGGAGGCTAATTCATTCAACGCCGTTTCAGAGGCTGCCGAAGCGGCGGAGCCATTCGCCACGGTATTGCCCCATCAGGGTAATGATGCCGTCGCGCACCTCGAAGAGGCGCTGTTGAAGGACCGCGTGCTGGCGGCGCCCGATGAGCTCGTCGGCCAGGAGCTGCGCACCCGCCTCCATCGAGACCGTGATCGCTTTGAGCGCGCGCTTCAGATAGGCGATCGTCATTCCGAGCTCGTCCACGTCGTCATCGCTCAAAGCCGCAGCCAGCTTTGCGCTCGCCAAGGCGGAGTGGGTGGCCAGTTTCACTGCCGCAGGTTCGTTTTGCAGCGCCGGCTGTTCGTCGAAAAGCTGGTCGATCCAAACCGTCAGCGCAAAAGCGGCGCGGTATAGAGTATGGTCCTCGAATCCATCCACCGGCGAAGCGCGGTCTTCAAATTCTCCCGCCGCAGTCTCGTTCGAGCTCGATTCCTCGGCGAGCATCGCATCCACCTCATCGCTCCAGGAGTCACCCTCACCGCTCAACAGCTGCGTCCACCCCATCTCGCGCGCGATGATCTGATCGCGGTCGGGATGATCGAGATACTTTTCGAGCAGCTCCATGTATTTCTCCGTCTTATGGTCCTGCTGCTGGAGAAACCGTTCCCACTCGTATTCATCCCAGACCCGATCGGGCTCAGGCTCGTACGCGGACATGCTTTGATCTAGGCCAACTCCCGCGCCCGCGCAAGGCAGAGGTCGGAGGGCCGTTTGATGAGTTTTGGGAGCGGTTATAAGCGCTTCTTACCGACTGGACGCTAGCGAAGCGACGATCTTGTTGAAGTGCGGATCATCGCGGAGCGTGTCCCAGCGCGGTCCCAGCAGATCGCCATAGGAAGGGCCGTAGGGAACGGTCGCCAATTCTTCCAGCAATTCGAGCGCGTGATCCGTCTCTCCAGCGCGCATCAAAACTTCCGCCCGCACAAGTTTGGCGCCCGGCGCATCCACCGGCGCCGTCCGTGTGGCGACAGCTTGCTCACTCTCGCGGAGCGCCTCATTGGTACGATCGAGGTAGCAATCGATGCGGGCAACGTCGCCAAGGACACTTGGCGCTGGACTTAGACCCCTGCGACCCGGCGGCTCTTTGCGATCGGCGAGCTTCTCGCGCAACGGCAGGACGATCGATTCGAGAAGCGGCCGATTTCTTTGATGCTCTGCGACGAGTGCTCGCATGAAGTCGCCCCGCATCTTCATCTCCCCGATGAAATGCTCCCACGGCGTGTTTGCGACCTCACGCGTGAACCGGTCGAAGTCGCGCTCGGCGAAGGAAATCGTCAGGGAAAGCAGCGAACGATAACCGCTCGGATCGAACTTTTCCGGGATCTCGGCCAGCCGCGCACGAGCCTGCTTTGTGTCACCACGCGCGAGTGAATTCGCGACCTTTTGGGCGCGATAATAATTCGGCCCGTTCGGAAACTGCGCGATCGCATCATCGCAAACGCGATCTGAGTTCTCGTAATCGCGCAAAGCGGTGTACATCTCTTTCAGTTGATTCGGGATGTTGGAATTTCGTGGCGCGAGTTGCTTCGCTCTCTCCATGTCCTGCAACCCTTCCCGCCACATTCCGACGCACTCTTCTGCTTGACCGATTTGCTGGAAAACGAATGCATCGTCGGGTCGCTCCCGCTGCACTCCGCGCAAGAGATCGAGTGCGTGTTTGCAATCACCCGTTGCCGTCGCCGACAAAGCCTCCGCGATGTGCGTTTCCGGCGCATCCGGGGCCAATCGCATCGCCTGCTGCAAAGCGGCCTTAGCTTGGGCCAGACGCGACTCCGTTTGATCGACCCACTGGTACAAATTGAGATGAAGCTCGCTCAACCTGGCATAAGCGAGCGCGAACCCTGGATCGTGCGTCACGGCTCGGTCGAGCAGCTCGATGGCGTGGCGGTTGTCCCCCTCCCAATCTGTCGAGGTCGCGATGTCATCCATCAAGGCGTTGCCGCGCAGGTAAAGGTCGTAGGCGACGAGGTCGCGTGTGGGCGCCTTGTCAGGCGCAGTGGCGGCAAGGAATGACGAGCCCGGTGAGTAACGCGAGAGGAGGATACCGGCCACGGCGCCCAGCGCGGCCAGGGTGATTGCCGCGGCCAGCGCGCGTTTGTGCCGGCGGAAAATGCGTCCCGCGCGATAGGAAAGGTCTCCCTTTCGCGCTTTGATCGGCCTTCCTTCGAGATGGCGTGTGATGTCATCGGAAAACGCCGCGATCGAGTCGTAGCGTCGATCCGGTTCTTTGCGCAATGCGGTCAGAACGATCCTATCGAGATCGCCGCGCAAAGACCTGCGCCTTTTCTCATCAATCGCAGCCAGGCTCGGCCTTGCCGGCTCGATTTCGCAGATCACGCGCGCAATTTCCTCCGCGCTGGTTTGCCCGCTGCCAAAGCGATGAGGCGAAATCTCCGTCAGCAATTCGTAAAGGAGGGCTCCGAGCGCATAGGCATCGGTCGCCGGTGTGACGGGTTCTCCGCGAATTTGTTCTGGTGACGCGCATACCGGGGTGAATCTTCGCTCCGCGGTCAGGGTCACCTCGATCGCCCCATCTTCGGAAGCGAGTAATTTGGCGATGCCGAAGTCGAGCAGCTTGGGTTCGCCATCTCGCGTGACGAGAATATTGCCCGGCTTGAGATCGCGATGCACCACCAGGCGCTGATGGGCGAATTGGACCGCCTCGCAGACTTTGAGGAAAAGTTGTAGCCGCCGCGCCACGGAAAGTTTCGCCTCGCGCACATAGCTTGTGATCGGAGCGCCGGCGACGTGTTCCATAACGAAATAGGGCAAGCCGTCGTCGGTTGTTCCAGCGTCGATTAGCCGCGCGATGTTAGGATGATCGAGCTGCGCCAGAATTCGTCGCTCGGCGTGAAAGCGGCGCAGGATCTCGTCGGTGTCGGTTCCGCGCTTCAGGAGCTTGATCGCGACTTGCTTCTCGAATTGTCCGTCCGCTCTTTTTGCGAGGTAAACGGCGCCCATTCCTCCGCGGCCGATTTCTCGCACGATCTCGTAGGCCCCAATCCTCCGCCCGGAAGGTTGCGCTGGCGTCGTGCGCGTGAATGCCACCGGCGTGTTATCTGCCAGCTCATCGAGATTTTCAGTCGAGAGCGCCAGGAGTTCTTCGACCTCACGCATCAGGGTGGTGTCGCCCTTGCACGATCGCTTGAGATAGGCCGTGCGCCCTTCCAGTGAAGGATGTTCCAGGGCGTCGGCCAGGATGGTCTTCACGCGCTGCCACCGCTGAGCCGTCGTTGTTACATCATTCACTCGTTAGGTGGTCCTGGCGAACTCCGCTAGCTCGCGCTGAAGCCAGAGTTTCGCGGTGGCCCACTCCCGCTTCACTGTAATGGGCGCGATCTCCAGGACCTTCGCAATTTCTTCGATCGTCAGCCCACCGAAGAAGCGAAACTCAACAATCTGCGCCTGTCTCCTGTCGAGTTCTTCAAGGCGATGGAGCGCGGCGTCGACGGCGACCAGGCTCACGTCGCGTTGATGGTAGAAATCGAGCGCTTCATCGAATTGCAACCGGATAGCGTCCGTGCCACCGCGCTTTTCCGCGGTGTGCGCCTTGGCGTGATTGATCAGAATCCGCCGCATCATCCGCGCGGCGATGCCGAGAAAGTGGGCGCGATTCTGCCAGTGAATCGACGATTGGTCCATGAGGCGGAGATAGACTTCGTGCACCAGCGCCGTCGGTTGAAGCGTGTGATCGGGTCGTTCGTCGCGAAGATATCCGGCGGCGAGCCGGCGCAGTTCTTCATACGCGCCGGGGATCATCGCCGTCAGCGTGGCCGCGTCGGTTTCGTCTGCCGGCAATGGCAAATCGCCGATGAGCGCAAGGTCCTCAGAAATCAATTGCGCGAAGGCTGCGCTATTCGCGGGCAGGAGTCGAGAACTCAATTTTCCGCAAATTGGATGAGACCTTTTCCCATGTTCCTCTGCGTTACAGATATGAAACGTCCTCTCTCTGTCGCAAGTTCACCATCGGGAACTAAGAGTTTCTTATGATGGAAGTCAGCCGCCATCCGATTAGATCCGTCCAGATGACTCCTGCCCGCTGGCAGCAGGTAAAGACGATCCTGGCCGATGCTATCGAACGGGATGATGCGCTTGGGCGAGCGGCCTTCGTAGAAAGCTCCTGCGCCGGCGATCCACTTCTTAAGCGAGAGGTCGAAGCGCTTCTTGCCTACGCGGATAATCCTGGCGACACGGTAAGATAGGTGCTGTAGCCGCCCCGCTCAGTCGGGGGCGCGGTTGCCGGTTCAAATGGCGACAGAGCGCCATGATCATAGTCAAGATGGCTGTGAGACTACTACCCTGAGCAAATTTTATCGAATTTAGATGAGACCCTTTCTGACGCGCTTCTGCGTTACGGGTATGCAACAAAACGCAGTGAGCAATTCAACTGAACATGAATAAAACTAAATATGACAACTCTACCGATAGGGAATTCCATCAAACGCTCGCTTTCGCGAAGCCGGCTCCTTTTGCTTCCGTTCGCGTCGCTCGCGCTTCTCTGTCTGGCGGTCTCGCCGCTGGCGCAAGCGAAAAATCCCAGTTCACCGCCCGACGGAGATTTGGGCAACGGCAACACAGCGGAGGGGAATCAGGCCCTTTTCAGTCTCACCTTCGGTGGCTTTAACACGGCCACTGGCTATCAAGCGCTTTTCAGCACCACCACTGGCCATGCCAACACTGCCACTGGCGCTCGCGCGCTCTACAGCAACACCACCGGTTTTGCCAACACGGCCACTGGTGATGATGCGCTCTCCAACAACACGACCGGCGGTAACAACATAGCTGGAGGCGATGCTGCGCTCTACAGCAACACTACCGGCAGCTTCAATACGGCTACCGGTGTCAATACGCTCTTCAGCAACAGTACCGGCATGGAGAACACGGCCACTGGGCATGAAGCGCTCTATTATAACACTACCGGCAGTTTTAATACGGCCACCGGTGAGTTCGCGCTCAATAGCAACGTGACTGGTAACCACAATACAGCCAATGGTGATCAAGCGCTTTTCCGAAACACGACCGGCGGTTACAACGCGGCGACTGGCGCCAGTGCGCTCTTTAACAACACAAGCGGCTTCTACAACACCGCCAATGGTGAGCTAACGCTCTTGAGCAACACGACCGGCGGTAACAATACAGCCACGGGCGCCACCGCGCTCTACAACAATACAACCGGCTATTACAATACCGCCAATGGCAGCCAGGCGCTTTTCAGCAGTACGACCGCCTACTACAACACGGCGACCGGTGACTCTGCGCTCTACCACAACACGACGGGCGGTAACAATACGGCCGATGGCGCTGGCGCGCTCTACAGCAACACGACCGGATATTACAACACGGCGAGTGGCAATGGTACGCTTTACACGAACACCACGGGCTCCTACAACACGGCCAATGGCAATCAAGCGCTCGCTAGCAATACAACCGCCGACGGCAACACGGCCACTGGTAGTGCGGCGCTTTATAGCAACACCACCGGCATCGACAATGTGGCCAACGGCAATATTGCGCTCTATAGCAACACCACCGGCAGCCATAACACGGCGACGGGCGGAAATGCGCTCTATTACAACACCACCGGCAGCGTCAATACAGCCGATGGCCAGGGTGTCCTCACTTACAACACAACCGGCATCCGGAACACGGGCACTGGCGTTTCGGCGCTCTTCAATAACACGATCGGCAATGAGAACACAGCCACTGGTTACCATGCGCTCCCGAACAATTCGACCGGCAACGACAATACCGGCGATGGTCCTTTTGCGCTGGGGAACAACACGACGGGCAGCCGAAATATCGGAATAGGCTTTCTCGGCGGCAACCAGCTCACAACCGGCGATGACAACATTGACATCGGCCACAGCGGCTTTGCCGCGGAGTCCCGAACCATCCGCATCGGTAACGGTCAGACGGCGGCGTTCATCGCCGGCATCAGCGGATCGACCGTGCCGGGAGGCGTGGCGGTCATCGTAGATGGAAGCGGGCACCTGGGCACGGTCGTTTCCTCGCAGCGTTATAAGGAAGAGATCAAGCCGATGGACAAATCGAGCGAGACGCTCCTTGCGTTGAAGCCGGTGACCTTCCGCTACAAGCACGAGCTTGACCCTAACGGTATCCGGCAGTTCGGGCTCGTGGCCGAAGAGGTGGAAAAGGTGAACCCCGATTTGGTTGCTCGCGACGCCCAGGGAAAGGTCTTCACCGTCCGCTACGAGGCCGTGAATGCAATGCTGTTGAATGAATTCCTCAAAGAGCACCGCAAAGTGCAGGAATTGGAAGCGACGGTCGCGCAGCAACGGAAAGGCCTTGAGGTCCTCACCGCAAGCGTGAAAGAGCAGGCCTCGCAAATTCAAAAGGTGAGCGACCGCCTGGAACTGAACAAGCCTGTGCCAGGAGTGGCGCGCAACAGTCACTAATGGCTGCGAGGCTGAGTTAGGATTACACTTCACCACGAGCCGTCACGCTCCCCAGCGTGGCGGCTTCTCAGTTTTGGCACGCGATGCGACTGCAGCGCCGCGAGAATCTTTCCGCAAAACTGCAATTACGTTTCGCCTGCATACAAAATAAGATCGACGGCAATAGCACCGATTCGATAAAAGAAGTCGATTACGTCACCCGACGTTTCAACGCATCTTCGGCCGGGCTGAAGCTAGGCCCGTGGGGGCTGGACCTACGCTGGGACACCGTTTTACGCGATTTCCAGATCGGACTGGAGCCCTGAGTCAGCCGAAGTGAAGCCGCAGATATCCCCGCCTGCGCCGCATACGAATGGTTTCTGGTTCTGGAGACAGCCTGGATAAGACAAACCCATGTAGCGCCGCCACACCTCCACGTCCGCAAGCAATAATAACTATATGAGACATCTCACCTGCATTTCCTGCGTTACGGGTATGGACACTTACAGATTCAGTTCCTTTGGCGCCTATCTCCTCTTGGCTGCTTCAACTCTTTTGCGGCGAATGACGTTCCCGCTGCTTTCTCTCGGGGCGGGGCTAGTGCTGGTGCAGCCGAGCGGGGGCGCTCCGGTGGGTGATAACACCGGCGAACTCCACACGGCACGTTATCAGCACACGGCAACATTACTGGCCGACGGCAGGGTTCTCGTCGTAGGAGGACTGGACAAACGCGAGGGCTACGATGCGGACCGTTTCTATACGAACGCGACCGCAGAACTGTACGATCCGAAGAGCGGAACCTGGGCTGTCACCGGCAGCCTCCAAGACGCGCGCTTTCAGCACACCGCGACGTTGCTCGCGAATGGCAAAGTGCTCGTGGCAGGCGGAAACACTGTCTTTAACGTCGCTTTAGCGAGTGCGGAACTGTACGACCCGGTAAGCGGGACTTGGACTCCCACGGGCAGCCTCAATATCGCACGTTTTGAGCACACCGCGCACTTGCTCGCTAATGGCAAGGTCCTCATCGTCGCCGGGGACAACCAAAATTATACCGCATACGAGAGCCCGGAACTCTACGATCCGGTGACCGGGACCTGGACAATTACGCGCCCTATCAACCACGCACGCGCTCAGCACACGTCGAACTTGTTGGCCGACGGCAGAATTTTTATCGCAGGAGGATCGGCTTTCAATTTCCTTGGTTCCCCTAGCGTCGAGATCTACAATCCTGTGAGCGAGACCTCGACTACGGTGGGAGACCTCAACACCGGACGCAATCAACATACTGCGACCTTGCTGCTCAACGGCAAGGTCCTCCTGGCCGCGGGACGTGATTGGAACAACGGTGCTTTCGGAGGCGCGGAACTGTGTGATCCTGCGATCGGGACCTGCATCAACACGGGCAGTCTTATTCCACGCTATCAGCATAAGGCGACCTTGCTTCCCGACGGCAAGGTGCTTGTCACGGGAGGATTGGATATCACTTTCAATTCCACTGCGAGCGCGCAACTCTACGATCCCGCAAGTGGGACCTGGAGGGACACGCACAGGATGAACACCGCCCGCATGTACCACACGTCAACCTTGCTCCTCAACGGCAAGGTCCTGGTGGCAGGAGGAGCTGTGAAAGACACGCTCCATCCTACCGCGACTGCCGAACTCTACGACCCTGCGGATGGGACCTGGATCGCGGCTGGTCCTTTTCATGCGACCCATGCTGTCTGGGTATTTCCCAGTGTCTCCGGACCGGACCCGGTGACCGACCCGACCGCTCGTCAAACATTATTCGCCAATGCCGCAGCGAGCGGAGTGGATGTCCTTTACCTCAGTATCTATAACTCCGCTCCGAATTCCGCCGGCCGGCTGATGTATGAAGACGCGGCGATTTCCGCATTCGTTACGCAAGCGCACAGCCTCGGGATGCGTGTTCTTGCTGCCTATGGCGACCTTAACTGGCCCGCGCTGGGCAATAACCCCGGTGACTTCCCGCTTTCCCGAATGGCAGAGGTGGTTAGTTACAATGGGACAAATACTGCGGCAAAACTCGACGGTGTGGTCCTGGATATAGAACCTCCCGAGCCTCAGAGTGCTGCCGCGTTTCAGGCGCTCTTGACGCAATACCAGAGCATTCGTGCAGCGCTGCCGCATGACTTGGCGCTCTCAATCGCCATCCGATTTTTCTGGGACACGCCGGTCGAATTTCCCGTCGGCAGCGGCGTGACGAAGAAGGTCTACGAACACATCCTGGATCTGGCGACGTATGACTTCGCCGCGCATTTTCAACCGATCCAGAATGTCATCGTTATGGGTTACCGCCATTATGCCGGCACGAGTGACTGCGCCGTCAGCGGCGGGATCATTTGCCTGGATCAGGACGAGATCAATTACGTCTACGCGAACCGCGCCACCCTGGGGTTTTATGATTTGATCCTGGCCGGCCTCGAAACGAGCGATCCTGCTTCTACCGGCATCACCGCCGAGCAGACATTCTTCGCTAATGGACAAGCGGCGCTTAACAGCGTGACTGCGGAGGTTCTGAACCACTTCGGCTTCTTCCACGGCCTCGGCGGCTTTGCCATTCACAACTACGGTAACTCCTACCTTAGCGGGAGCAGCGCGAATTGGCACGCCATAAATGCTTCGTTCCCGTCCACTGGCGGCGAGAAAACGGTAATCGCTACACCGGCCGGCATGAACGTCGAGGTTCGTCTCGGCACGGTGGGCGGCGCGCTGATCACCATTAAATTCCCCAATGTCACGACCGCTGGTTATACCTCTGTTACTGCGATCGATGCCGCTTCCGCCGCTTCCGCCGGCGGTTTAAGTGGAGCGTACGAATTAGTCGGGAGCAACCTTGCCTTTGAGATCACTACCACCGCCACCTACACCGCCACCGACACCCCGACTGGACGTATTATCATTGAATTCACGGTGCCGGGGGTTGATGCGGCCACGTTCGCGCAGTTGCACGTTTTCCATGATTTCGGCGGCGGCTTAGTGGACCAGACAACCGCGAACCCTGCGGGTGCCGCGCCGCAGACTATTTCTGCCGGTGTTACTTCCCTTAGCCCGTTTGTCCTGGCGAAAGCCATCGATACCACATCTCCCACGATCCGAAGCGTCATTGCCAGTCCAGGCTCCATCTGGCCACCTGACAAAAGGATGGTGCCGATAACTCTGACGGTGGACGCGACAGATGCTTCCGGGGTTGCATCCCGGAAAATCCTTTCTGTTATAAGTAACGAGACCGGCAGCGGACAATGGCAGCCAACAGGCGACGACCTGACACTCAAAGTCCAAGCGGATCGAAATGGCAACGGAACCGGACGCGTTTATACTATCACTGTCCAATGCAAAGATTCTTTTGGGAACGCTGCTACAAAAGCAGTGACCGTGAAAGTGCCGCACGACCAAGGCAAGTGATGTCGCAGCCTTTAGCTAACCGATGTAGTTGCCGGCTCCGTCATTGAACCAGGCGTAAATTTACAGTCAGAGCGCCCTTGGGCGACAATTCGTGGGGCAAATTGGTTGCTGCGGACGCGGGCC
The DNA here is from genome assembly GCA_041167565.1 of Verrucomicrobiota bacterium. Taxonomy (GTDB): domain Bacteria; phylum Verrucomicrobiota; class Verrucomicrobiia; order Chthoniobacterales; family UBA10450; genus AV80. The sequence goes on from JBEEHU010000082.1 coordinate 33,013, forward strand.
TAACGATCATTCGGCGGGCAGATTAAATCCGCGTCCAGACGAATAACCTCGACAAGCGAAGCGGTTGGCCCCAACAACCCTTCACCAATGGACCCTTCTCCTACCGGGATGGATTCGCTCTTCTCGCGCTTTAGCGCCGGGGCGTGCCGAGGGCCGGCCGGGATGAAGCGCTCCACTTGTTATGCCACACGACGTTTTCCTTAGTCATTCCACCGACGACAAGCTCGTCGCGCTCGCCCTTTGCAATAAGCTCGAATCAGCGGGAGTGCGATGCTGGATGGCCCCGCGCGATGTTCTCCCCGGGGCCGAATGGGGCAAGGCGATCGTCGACGCGATCAGGGAATGTCGCATTATGGTGCTGATTTTTTCTTCGAAGGCGAATGATTCCCGTCATATTCACCGGGAAGTGCAGACAGCCTTTGAGCAGGATCTGACGGTGATTCCTTTTCGGGTGGAGAACACGCAGCCGACGGGGACGATGGAATATTATCTCGGCTCCGTTCATTGGCTCGATGCGCTCACGGCGCCGGTGGAAAGCCATATGATGGGAGTGGTGGACCGGGTGAAGGCGTTACTGCCAGCGGCCAAATCGGAACCGGCCGTGGAAGCGACTCCTCCAGTCCCCCAACCAGTTCCCCCGATCGTGAGTCACCCGGAAAGCCCGCCGTCCGAACCTGAGAAGTTTGCTCCTCCTGAATCGAAGAAGGTTCCAAGGAACATTGTTCCTCCGCTGCCGATGGCGCCGCTCTCGGTAACGAGCGGTCCGGCCGCGCAGATCGCGCCGCCTTTGGCGCGGGTCGCTTCATCTGGCCGCAAGAAGATGATTCAACGCGTTCTCATGGGCGTCGTCGGGGTCATCGCAATCCTTTACGGGGCGCGCCAGGTGGCGAATGGATTGCATTTGTTCTCCAGTAAATCGAGCTCGACTTCGACCTCGCGCGAGCCGGCGCCCGTCAAGAACGAAATCAGCAACGAAATGACTCAGCTTAGGGACAGCGTTCTGCCCGCGGCGAGTCCGGTTACGGCGTCGAAAGATCCCGCCACGTCGAGATACATTAAGGACGAGAGCCAAGGTGCATTTCTCGCGGACTGCGCGGTTTGGGTTCCTAAGGGCTGGGAGAAAACCGACCCTGGTGGAGGAGGAACAATGTATAGCGCTCCGAAGTCGAGCGGGTTATCGGCTAATCTAATAGTAACCAGCCAACCGTTCGCCGGGTCGTTGCGAGAATACGCTAACGCTACGATTACCGCCGTAAAGGCGAGTTCCCCGTCAGCGCGGGAAGTGAGCGACGAAGAGGTTACAAACTTCATGAGGAAGCGCGGCTACAAGGTCCTCTTCCAAAATAAGAATCAAGGCAGGGACATCACGCAAGCCCTATACTTTTTCGGCGAGGACGACGGGCCGAAAGTTGTAATGACAACGACCGCGGTAGCTGCCCAGGCTGCGCAGTTAGCACCACTCTTCGATCAGTGTGCGAAAACGCTCATCATCACCCGTACTAAATGACCGAGCCTTCCAATCAGGGTCCGCAACCGTTGCTAGATCCGGCCAGCAAAGATCAAAAAACCGACCCCAACGGGAATCGCATCGGTTTGCGTGTCGGATGGAGCCTGGTGGGTGTTTCGCTCCTGGTCGTTATCAGCACGGTTCTCGCCTGGCGTTCCTTGTCAGACATCCGCATCCTTGGCGTCATCTTTGGAGGCGGGGGAGTGCTGAGTGGAATGATCGTAGTTTTTTCGTATTCCTATGCTGACCAACCAATAGACAACAGGCACGAGGGCGTCACGATGGTGCTGGGTTTCACCGGCATGATCTTCATGATGCTGGCGCTAGCTGCCGCCATAGGCACGCTCTCCTTGCCTATCGCTGTGGTCGCGGTGAGCCTGAGCGCCTTTCAGCTTTGGGCAATGTTTTGGGGCGCCCGGAGTGGGTCGCTCTTAGCCTTACGAGTTCTTGTCCAACTCGGGCTCATCGCGACCGTCTTCTACGCGGTCAGCCAGGGCTCGCATGGGCATTAGTGCTTTGCGAGGAGACTAGCCTTCTCTTCCGTGGAGAGAAACGCGGTTTCGAGCGCGTTAAGCTGGGCCTGACGGATTTGTTCGCGAGATAATCCGGCGGCAGGGGCGGCGATTTCGAACTCGTGGGGCAAATCGATGCCGCTCACGCCGGGATCGTCGCTATTGATCGAGGCAAGAAGCCCGCGAGCAAGCATCTCGCGCAAGGGATGGCTCGCGAGATCGGGGACGGTGCTGGTGTGGACGTTACTCGTTAGGTTCGCTTCGATGGCGATGCGGTTTCCGAGGAGAAAAGCGACCAGTGCAGGATCTTCCAAGGCGCGGGTGCAGTGTCCGATCCGTTCCGCGCCAAGAAGCTTCACGGCGTCCCAAACGCTCTGCGGTCCGCCACCTTCGCCCGCGTGGACGGTGATGCGCCAGCCGGCGTCGCGACCTTTGCGGAAATGCTCGGTGAACAGCGGCGCGGGGAAATTCGCTTCGTCGCCGGCCAGATCGAGCGCCACGAGATCCTTGCGATGCGCGAGCAGCGCCTCCAGTTCCTTCATCGCGATCTCCGCGCCGTAGGTGCGACTGAGAATTCCAATCAGGTTTACGCGCACACCGGTCGCCTGCGCGCCTTCGAAGGCTCCTTCGACGACGGCGGCAACAACGCGTTCCGGGTCGAGTCCGTGCGGCTCAGCCATGAAGAAGGGACTGAATCGCAACTCGAGATAATCAATCCCCTCGCGTTTCGCGTCCTCGACGTTTTCGCGCGTAATCCGCCGGCAGGCATCGGCATCGGCGAGCACGCGCGTCATCCAAAGCATCTTCGCGATGAACGCCATCAATCCCGGTTGCGGCTCGGTGACTTCCACGTGCGGACGCAATTCTTCTACCGTCGTAGCCGGCAACTTCACGCCGTGCTGTTTCGCCAGATCCAGAATTGTTTGGAGCCGCACGCTTCCATCGAGGTGCCGGTGCAGGTCGATAAACGGCAAGGTGGAATCGATCAGCGGGTCGGCCATGGCTTGCGTAGTGCACGCGACAATCGGGCGTGACGGCAAGCGTAAACTGTCCTCGTAGGCGCTGAAGATGTGCTAAATTAAAGCGAAAGGTTCAGCCGATATGAAAAGAGCGCCTTCCGTTGTTCTCGTTGTGATCGCCTGGGCGCTATGGTTTACGAGCGCGAACCAGATAAGCGCAGGCCAATCGCGGTATGCGCGCCCGGATGGGCTTCTCAGGATGAAACATTCGCCGTTGCTGGGAATCAATATCCCCATTTCGATATGGATCGATGGGGTGCAGGCGGGAGTGTTTGCCAAGGGGCATATCTACGAACGCTCCCTCACGCCGGGCCGGCATGATGTGTATGCGAGTCGCCCGGGCCGAATGAGCGATTCGTGGTACGGCACGCTGGATGTGCGGCCCGGCGAAACCTATTCCTTCGTGGTCAAATGCACGCCGAACCAGGTGATCCTGCAGCCGGTGAGCCGGGTTGATTAGCCGCGACCAACTGCTCTAGGGTCTGGCGCTAATAGCCGGTGGATTGCACGGGCGGACGGTACGCCGAATAGTGAATCATGCTGCCTTCGCCGACGTGATCCTGCCTCCTTCGAATGTCGTCTGACGTTACGCCGTACAGGTTTCCCGCTGGGGCCAGGCCCTCCTCCACCCAGTGTCCTCCACGATTGCTCCCAGTTTCAGCGATCACCCAGAAATAACGTTTACCGTCGATCACCCGATATTTCGAGACCCCGTCGCGCGCCCCAACTTCTTCTTTCACCAGCTTTCCGGTAATCTTCAGGCCGGGTCCTACTTTTACCTTCATGGCCGCGCCGCCACCGATGAATGTCTCTCCCGGAACCGCCGCCGCGATCACCTTCTTTTTGCCTGCGGAGACGACGAACAAGAAATGATGGTCCTTCACGGCTGCGCTCCTTGTTTTCAACTGAACCACGTAGGGGCCGGGATCGAGGTTTCCGGTTGTGAAGGTGGCGTTCGCGCTCATCGGTCCTTTGAACGTGACTTTGCCGCTAGCGTCAAAAACAGTCACCTCCATCGGAGGGACCGCAGAGAACGCCGTGGAAGCAATGCCGAGAAAAACGGCCAATGCGGGGAGCACTAATTTGTTAAGTATGTGTTTTGGCATGCGACCAGACTCCTCTTTCCTTGGCGCCTCGCCATATCCACTTGGCGACAACCGTGCGGGCCAGTTGCCTCTGAATGCGCGCCAGATGTGTCGGCTTTCCTTGAGACGGTTTGTGTAAGATGAGACAGTGACCTGGGAGCTGAGCGAGTCTCGTCTCGCCATTGTGAAGAAACAACACATCCCAAATCGACGGCGTCGGCGATCGATCATCGCCTTCGAAATGGTGCGACTGGATCGAGCCGCCCTTGAGCCGATTCATCAGCAACTTTACCGGCAGATTCGCGATGAGTTGAGATCGGGAAACTTTAGCCGCAGCTCCTCGCGATTGCCCTCTTCACGAACTTTGGCCGCCGAGCTCGGCGTTTCGAGAATCACCGTGAACCTGGCCTTTTCGGAGCTTCATGAAGAAGGCTATCTGATTACGAAATCCGGTTCGGGAACCTTCGTGGCAGACCCACTTCCCGAGGCATTCCTGAGTGCTGGCAACGCGGTATCGTCACCGCAGAAAGAGCAGGAGACGCGCGTCTCTAAGCGGGTGAACAGGATTCCAGATCGGCGAGTAGGCCAGGAATTTGATCTGGGCCCGACCGGGGCCGCGCCCGGAGTTTTGCTGCAGTCGGGAATCCCGGCGGTGGACGAGTTTCCCATCGCGATCTGGGAGCGTCTCCGCGCGCAACTCCTGGCGAAGAAGGGAGCGAATTTGTTGCGCTACGGCTCTAACCGCGGCGACGCCGATCTGCGCGAAGCCGTCGCCGCCTATCTGTGTGATTTCCGCGGAGCGCATTGTCATTCCGACCAGATCGTCATCGTGGCGGGAATGCAGCAAGCCATGCTGATCAGCGCGATGGCGGTGTTGGATCCAGGCGATAGGGCCTGGATCGAAGATCCCGGTTTCCATCAAGCCCGCCGCGTGTTCGCGTTGGCGGGAGCGACGATTGTTCCGCGTCCGATCGATGCGGAAGGAATCGTCATCCACGGAGCGCCGAGCCGCCCAGCGCCGAAGATTATTTACGTTACCCCCTCCCATCAGTTTCCGCTTGGCGTCACGATGAGTCTGAAACGGAGAGAAGCGTTGCTGGAATTCGCGGAAACGCGCGGAGCTTACATTCTCGAAGACGATTACAATGCCGAATTCCGCTTCAGCGGTCCGCCGCTTCCTTGTCTGCAAGGACTCGATCGCACCGGGCGCGTGATCTACGCGGGCACCATGAGCAAGATTCTCTATCCCTCTTTGCGTTTGGGATATCTTCTTGTCCCGGCTCCATTGGCTGACGCGGTAGCGAAGCTCCGCACCGCCATCGACCAACACTCGCCGACCATCGATCAAGCCACCCTTGCCCG
>JBEEHU010000083.1:0-24534 GCA_041167565.1 Verrucomicrobiota bacterium
GGATCAGGCCCACGGCGACACCTGATTTCCACGAGAGGCCCAGCCCTGCGGCGATCAACGCGACGACCAGGGCGGTGACGACGACCTGTAGCCCGCCGAGGCCAAGAATTGGCTGTCGCATTTGCCACAAGAGCGCAGGACGCAATTCGAGCCCGATCACGAAGAGCATCATCACCACGCCGAACTCGGCGAAATGCATGACACCGCCGCCGCTATCGACGAACCGCAATGCGTAAGGTCCAATCGCTGCGCCGGCCACCAGATAACCGATCACGGACCCTAGCCCGAGCCGTTTTGCCAGCGGCACCGCGACGATCGCCGCCAGGAGGTAGGTGAAGGCTTGATAGAGTCCGCTCATGGTCTGCTGCGAGGAGAGTCGCACCGTTGCGACCCGAATTACAAACTCGCAAAACGGTCCCGGTGATTCCAAGGTGGAAACCCCATGGCCGACGCGCTCACCCCGATGATGCAGCAGTACCAGCGGCTGCGCGCCAGCGTGCCGGCCGACACCTTGCTGCTCTTCCGGCTCGGCGATTTTTACGAGCTCTTTTTCGAGGACGCGAAGGAAGCCTCCGGGTTGCTCAACCTCGCCCTCACCCACCGCAACAGCGTCCCGATGTGCGGCATGCCGTATCACGCGGCGCCCGGTTACATCGCGAAATTGATCCAGGCCGGACGGCGCGTCGCGATTTGCGATCAGACCAGTGAACCACAGCCGGGGAAGATTGTGACCCGCGAGATCACGCAGATCATCACCGCCGGCACTGTGAGCGAAATGGATTTGCTCAAATCGAATCGTCCAAACTATCTCGGCGCGGTTTATTTTCAGGATGGGCTCTTTGGGTTTGCTTATGCGGAGCTGAGCACCGGCGAGTTTCGCGTCACCCAATCGAACGACACCAGCACCCTCATGGACGATCTCGCTCGGATTTCGCCAGCCGAGTTGCTCGTGAGCGAGCGGCAGAACGCGCAATTTGGCGAGATCGAAGGCGCGCTCGCTTATGACGATTTTGCCTTCCTCGCGGAACACGCGCGCTTCACTTTGTGCGAGCACTTCGGCGTCAAATCGCTCGACGGTTTTGGATGCGCCGACATGCCGGCGGCGATCGGAGCCGCGGGCGCGATCATTCATTATCTCAAGCAACAGTTGCGGCGGAAAGTGGATCATCTCACTTCGCTGCGTTGCGATCCGCGGGACAACTACGTCCTGCTCGACGCCGCGACCCAGGTGAATCTCGAGCTGGTCGAATCGCGCGGCGCCCGGAACACGAGCCTGCTCGCCGCGCTCGACCGCACCATCACTCCGATGGGCGGGAGAAAATTGCGGAGCTGGATTTTACAACCGTTGCGCAATCTCGCCGAACTCGAACGGCGCCAGCAGATGATCGAAAATCTGCTGCACGAATCCGACTTGATCGCGGCGCTGCGGCATTGTCTCAAATCGATTCGCGATCTCGAACGCGCCTCCGGCCGCCTCAGCCAGGCCTCCGGGAATGCACGAGACCTCGTTGCGTTGAAAACGTCGCTGGCCCAAATCCCCGAGCTGAAGGCGGAGGTGCGCAAACTGATCGAGCGCGCGGAGTTCGGCAAAGGCGGCCCGGGATTTCAACCGGTAAGTCTCGAACAATCACAGGCGCAAAGCTTGTCCCACGAAATCTTCGCCTCGCTCCAGGAAATGCCGGCGCTCACCCAAAAGCTCGGTGGCGCGCTGCTGGACGATCCGCCGATCGCCTTAAAAGAGGGCGGGATTTTCCGGGACACATTCAATGCCGGTCTGGATGAGTTGCGACAAGCTTCTCGCGACGGCAAGAAGTGGATCACGGAGTTGCAGGAGCGTGAGATCGCGGAGAGCGGAATCAAATCGCTCAAGGTCCGCTTCAATTCCGTCTTCGGTTATTTCATCGAGATCACGAAATCAAATCTCGCGAACGTGCCGGCGCGTTATGTGCGCAAACAAACCACAGTCGGCGGCGAACGTTTCATCACTCCCGAGTTGAAGGAGATGGAATCGAAGATCCTCGGCGCGGACGAGAAGGCGAGACATCTCGAGTACCAGCTTTTCCAGACCTTGCGCGAAGAGACGCTGCGCGAACTGGCGCCGATTCAACAAACGGCGGCTGCCATCGGAACGCTCGACGTAATCTGCGCGCTCGCTGAGACGGCCCGGCTCTTCGGTTATTGCCGGCCGGCGCTCAACCAATCGGTGCGGCTCGTGATCCGCGATGGAAGACATCCGGTGCTCGATCAGAATCTCGCTGAGGAAAAGTTCGTGCCTAACGATACCGACCTTGATGGAGAACGGATGCGGCTGGCGATCATCACCGGCCCAAACATGGCGGGCAAATCGACTTACATCCGGCAGGTCGCGTTGATCGTCCTGCTGGCGCAGATCGGCAGTTTCGTGCCGGCTTCGAGCGCCGAGATCGGCCTGGTGGATCGCATCTTCACCCGCGTCGGCGCGAACGACGATCTTTCACGGGGGCAATCCACATTCATGGTCGAGATGAACGAAACGGCAAACATCGTCAACAACGCGACCGAGCGCAGCCTAGTGATCCTGGACGAGATCGGGCGAGGCACGTCGACCTTCGACGGACTCTCGATCGCCTGGAGTGTCGCGGAATTTTTGCACGACACGATCAAGGCGCGGACGCTTTTCGCGACCCATTACCACGAGCTGACCAAACTGGCCGAAGAACGCAAAGGCGTCGGCAATTTCAACGTCGCCGTGCGCGAATGGAACGAGCAGATCATTTTCCTGCGCAAAATCATCCCCGGCGGCGCGGACCGAAGCTACGGGATCCACGTGGCGCGCCTGGCCGGCGTGCCCAAACAAATCCTCGATCGCGCGAAAGACATTCTTGCCCATCTCGAAAAACCAAATGGAACCGCTGACGTCCATAAATCGGTGAAGGGACGACGAAGCAAAAAGACGCCTGTCATTCCGGAGAAGCCGCAATTGGATTTGTTCTGAGATTATGCCGGTAAAAACCGAAAAGGAATTAAGCGAGCAACTGCGCAGCCATTGGCTAAAGGCCGTGACGGCGATCGAGATGCGCAATTTCGGTTACGCGATCTCGCTCTTGCAGGGAATTCTGAAACAGGAGCCGGAGTTCCTCACGGGCAGGCAACTCTTGCGCCGGGCGGAAATTACCAAAGCCAAAGCGGAAAAGAAATCGTTCTTCAACGTTTCGACCTCCGCCATCTCCATCATGAAGGCCCGGCGCGAATTGAAGAAGGACCCGAAACGCGCCGCAGAAATGATCGAGAAAGTTCTGGAGGACGAGCCCTACAATCGCCAGGCCAACCTGGTCTTGAAACAAGCGGCGGTGGCGGCGGGCTGGCCGGAGATCGGGGTCTTCGCGCTCCAGACGTTACTCGAAGAGAAAGCGCGCGATACGAAAATCCTGCACGAACTCGGGCGGCTTTATCACGACTTGGGTGACAGCGCGCAGGAGACCGAAGTTTACAACAAGATCACCGAGATCGATCCGATCGATTCCGAGGCGGTGCGGCTCGCGAAAGATGCGTCGGCTCACGCTTCCATGAAGACCGGCGGTTGGAGCCAGGCCGAAAGCTATCGCGACCTGATCAAGGACAAGGAAGCCGCGGTGTCGCTCGAGCAACAGAGCCGGATGGCGCTGACCGGCGAATCGCTCGAACAGCAAATCGAGGAGACCTATGCGCGCCACCAGGCGGAACCGCAGAATGTCGATTTCGCGCGGCGGTTGGGCGCGCTCTACGAACAAAAGGAAGACTTCGAGAACGCGATCGCCTGGTATCAATATACCGCCGACCTGACGAACGGAATCGACGGCGGGCTTGTCCGGAAAGTGTCGGACTTGCAGCAGGCGCGATCGGAACGGCAGATTGCCGAGCACGAGGAGTTTCTCAGCCAGCACGGGCCGCAGGATGAAGGGTACGGGGAGAGAGCGAAGGCGTTGGCCACCGCCAAGAAGGAGCGCGCCGAATTATTAATCGGTGAAGCGCGGAAGCGCGCCGAGCGCAACCCGACCGATCTGCAAGTCCGTTACGAGCTGGGGGAACATCTTCTCCAGGCCGGCCAATTTCGCGAGGCGCTGCCGGAATTGCAGCGGGCCCGGCAGACCCCAAATGCGCGGGTGAAATCGATGAACCTGCTCGGCCGCTGCTATCGCGAGCTCGGCATGCTCGATCTGGCGGCGAAGCAATTGGAAGACGCGGCCGCGGAAATGACTTCAATGGACGCGATGAAAAAGGAAGTCGTTTACAATCTCGGCCTGGTTTACGAGCAGATGGGCGACGGGGAGAAATCGGTCGCCGCCATGAAACAAATCTTCGAAGCGGACTATGGCTATCGCGATGTCGCCAGCCGCGTCGAAAATTCCTATAGCCGCAAAGCGCCGGATTGTTAGGACGGCAAGAAAACCCACGTCCAAGAAAACCAGGCGCTGCGAAGTCTAGTTGCCGGAACCCCGGCCGAAACAACCAGATCATTCTTATGAAAAAACAAACCACCTTACTCTCACGAATTGTAGTAGTAGCCGTAGTTGGAGGCGGCCTATGCCTCAGCGTTCCCGCTTACGGCGCCGAGGAAACACCCAAGGCGGACGCGGCCAAGAAGACCGACACGACCAAAAAATCCGATACCAAGACCGACAAGACCACCACTGCTCCTCTGAGCGACAAGGACAAGAACTTCATCCAGGCTGCGGCCAAAGGCGGCATGATGGAGGTCGAGATGGGCAAGATGGGGCAGAAACAAGCGAAGAACGCCGACGTGAAGAGCTTTGCCTCCCGCATGGTGGCAGATCACACGAAGGCAAACACCCAATTGAAAGCGCTCGCCAAGAAAAAAGGTGTGACCCTCAACGGCGCCCCTCCAAAAATGGAGAAGATGGATAACGCGACCTTCGACAAGGATTACATGGCTGACATGGTGAAAGATCATGAGAAGGACGTGGCGGAGTTTGAGGCGGAAGCCAAAGACGGCAGCGATCCCGACGTCAAGGCCTGGGCGAGCAAGACCCTTCCGACTTTGAAGAAGCACCTCGAGCTGGCCAAAGCGACGCAGGCCAAGCTTAAGTAGCCAACGACTCTTCTAATGACGGGGAATTGTTTAGCAACACCGCTACATTAACAACGTTCTGAGAGAGGTGTTGCGAGTATGTGGATTCGGAGAAGCTCTGCTGAAATAGGGATAATCGAACGTGTTAGGCAACGAAAACGATTCAGCCCGATCGGGCCTTTTCTTTTGGCCTTGGCACTGACATGTGCCGATGCAGCTGCTAGACATAATACACCACGCCCGATTTCATTCACGGCACCCGACTTTCCCTTCGTTTTCCTGATAATGTTTGGCTTGCTCTACGCAAGTCGACTTTTGCTGGGGCGATAATATGCTCTTCCGGCCGTCTATATTTGTAGCTTCCGTCCGTCCCAGTATGATCTGCGCCAAGTGCCGTACTATCCAAACCGACACAGAGTCTCACATCTGTTCGTGCGGTGGCCGTCTAGAGCCTCTTGAACACTGGCATTGGGTTACGGAAACAGAAAAGGGTGAAAACTAAAGAGCACCTGAGGGTCAGAGCTAACTATCGACACAAACGAGCGAAAAACGAAAGGGGTCAGAGCTAAGTATTGACACAAAGGGGAACGGAGTCGCGTCTAAATATTTTGGTTTTTTTGGGCGGGTCTTGCAGGCAGCTCAAGGCGATTGCTCAAGTGCACGAGCAGCCGCAAGCGCACCTGAAGCGGATGTTCTCCGGCGCCGATATTCAGGACCGGCAGGAAAAGCTGAGGATCAACGCCGCTGATGAGCAGCCGGAGAAAATCGGGATGCGGCAAACGCTGCGCGTCGCCTGCGAGCGTGATCTGATCGAATTCGCGGCTGGCTGTCGCGACAAAATATTCACGGACGGGTGTCATTACCCGCAGCTCGGAGATGTCGACCAGATCGAAGGTGCGCATGAGATCGATCCGCAAAGGATTCGCCGCCGCGCCGGCGGGGAGAGTAATGCAAACGTTTTGCCAATCGCCCTGCTCGACGCCGGCGACGAGCGAGTTCTCTTCGCTGTGCGCGCCGTTCTCGGTGTAAAAGATCTGGATCAGTGACTCGACCTTTCGTGGGAGCGGATGCAGCCATCTTTTCAAACCCGCATGGATGCGACGGCGCCATTTGGTAGGCCACGTTTCTTCGCGTTTGCGGGCGATCAGGATTGATTCGTGCCACTTGTTGCTCTCCGAATCGTACTGCGGAAGTTCTTCCCACTGCGTTCGCGCGTAGAGGACTTCGAGGCCGGCGTAGCGCGCAATGGCGCGAAAGCCATCGGCAAAAATCCGCCAGCAATCGAGCGGGAAGCGGTGTTCGGGACCTGCCGCCGGCGCGATGATGCAGCAGAGACCACCCGGTTTCAGAACTCGCGCAATCTCGAGACTGGTTTCCCAAAAAAACTCGGTGTGTTCGAAGGTCTGCCCCGAGACGAGCACATCCACACTTTCCGATTTGAGCTCGCGCCAGTGATACGGATCGCGCAGGACAAGGTCCACATTTTCTCCGACCTGGAGATCGGCGCCGATGTAGCGCCAGGGCGGGCGGCCGAACAACGCCCGATACGAACCGTTATAATCGCAACTGCCGAGATCGACGATCGTGAGCGGCGTGTTCTGCAGCGGGCCGAGATAATCCCGGCAGAACTCAGCCATCTTATCGTAGGAGCTTTGGTGCATCGTTCAGCTCGTCATTTGAGCAAGCCAAGGGTTTCTACTTTTTCGGTTGAGCGAATCCACCGCTCGATGGTTGCGCCGACCCGAAGATAGGTGAAGCCGCGCATGTGCTCGTCGAAATTCCAGTACAAATGCTCTCCATCAGCCTCGGCCTTTCTGAGCAACGGAGTCAAATCGAGAAATGGAATGCCGAGCTCCTGGCACGATTTTGCGATCGCCTGGCTATGGATTTGGTATTCCGGTCCCAGGAGCGACTGGACTCCTTTTTCCAGCGCGTATTTTTCCTGGAACGGAACGTAGTAATCGGAAACCTGCGTCGAGAAGGGAAGATAAACGATCCGAAGTTCGGCCTGCGCACCCTGAGCGATCTGCAGGAATTCGCGCAACACTTCGCTCGGATCGATCGGTTGCTTAAGCGCCTTTTCGGCCCGGTTGAGCAGGTCGACGGCGAACGGATTGAATTCTCCCTTGCGCATCGCGTCGGCCAGCGTCGGATCTATTTTAGAATATTCCGGAGGGGGTTGCGACCAACTGTTCAACGGATCGGGAACGACCGGGACGAAGAGAGTGGGACGTGCATGCCAGCGCCGCGGGACGACTTCGCGGCGCAATGTTCGGCGAAGGATTAGGAGACTTCGAGGCGTGAAAGAGGAAGAAAAGATTGGCGCAAAGGGCGAGCGGCTTTCGCGTGGCGCGGAGGTGTGCGGAAAATCGTTGGCGTAAAAAACCACGATGAGTCTTTGCGGCCGAAAGAGTGGAACGGCGTCCCGCACCAGCGCGAGATAATTATCGATGCCGGTCCCGCCGATCCCGAAATTCATCGGCTCAACCGCCTGCTGGCGCTCGAGGGCCGCGCGGCCGTAACCCCGCGAAATCGTCGCCTTGTCCGTGGCCATGAAGCCTTCCACCAGGCTGTCGCCAACGAACATGACGCGCTCTTTGTTCCGATCCGGCCGAATGCACCAATCGGTATCGCGGAAACCGTAAAGATTCAGGTGACTCTCGAAGCTGGTACTGTCCGGCTTCGAGTTCCATTGAAACGTGGCGTGCATGGCCGGGGATCGCTGCCCGAGGAACGACGCGGTTTTGGTCTGCGGGGACACGCCCACATAATTGACGCGATTAAAATTTTCGACCTCGGGGAGTGGGAAGATGACGCGGAATAGCACCTCCTGAAGGGCGAAGAGGAGAATGCAAAGAACCGCCCAGTGAACAAAACGCTTCACATTTAAGCGCAGATCATGACGCGGGATCCGGCATCGTGGGTTTGTGCAGAATTCCCAGCCCGCACGCATCTTTGTAAAGCGGACGCCGGCCATCCATCGTGCGCGATTCTCCGTTGAGGAGAATGGCTTCCACGTCCGGATGGGCCGCGCGCCATTCCCTGAACGCACGGCGGACGCCGCCATCGTGCGTGACGTCGAAGTCCTCGGCAAACCGGCTGGTGTCGTGCAAACAGATCAATCCGCCCGGCGCGAGAGACGGATACCAGAGATCAAGCTCGGTGAGGGTGGCGGCGTATTCGTGCGAACTATCGACGATGATCAGGCTGGGCGCGCCTTCCAGATATTGGGCGGCGGCCGCCGGCGCGGCTGGATTCGTCGAGTCCATTATCTCAATGCGGACAAAAGGCTCAAGGCCCGCGCGGTTCAGCCAGCGCCGCGAAGTCGCGCACATTTCAGGATCGCGATCGAGAGTAAACAATCCATGCCGCGCTTCCATGCGACGCAGCATGAAACCAATCAGCAGCATGGAATAACCCGAGCAGGTCCCGAGTTGGACAACGCGATCGGCCCGGTTGCCCATGATCACGCCATGCAGGAACGACATCAGCGGCACAACGCATTCGCCAATCTGCCCGCTTTGGTCGGTCTCCTCGAACCAATCGCGAATGATCCTCCATTCTTCGTCAGTGAGATCGGAGTAGATCGGCGGCACGTAATCCATCCCAGGCAGCCGGTGCCACCAATAACGGGGGCGCGGATCGGTGGTCCAGCGGCGCGAGCGAACGGGATCGTGCTCCATCGGCGTACGTTACCTATTCTCTGCCCTGCGGCAAAACGCCTCGCCGGCGAAGGTGGTGAGGGCGAGAGATTGGTTTAGAGTTCCATTGCACATCAGCTAAGCCGCCGCATTTTAGTCGCTTCATGTTGGATAAACTCCCGAGTCTTCGCGGATTTCAGCCGAAGTTTTATTCGGGCGGTCCGATGCGATTTCATCTGCCGCTGCTTTACGATCTCGTGGCGAGCGTGAAACCGAAGTCGGTCGTCTCGCTTGGCTTCGGCGATGGGGAGGGGTTCTTCACCTTTTGCCAGGCGGTGCGCGAGCAGGAGGTGGCCGGTCGATGCGCGGCCCTGCGGCGCGCGCGCAAAGGCGAAACCGAAACTGAGGACGCCGCCTGGCAGAAGGGCAGGAAGTATGGAGAGGAATTCTACGGAGATTTCGCCCGTTTTTTTTCCGACTCGAGCCAGTCGGCGGAATTTGCGGACGGCAGTATCGATCTTCTTCTCGTCGCCGACTGCGATTCAGGAAGTGAACTTCGCGCCGATTTGGCGGCGTGGGAATCGAAGCTGGCGCGAAATGGGTTGGTCCTCTTCCACGGAACCGGTTTGGAACGATCGGATAGCCCGAAGAAAGCGTGGCGGCAATGGGCCGGCAAGCGAACCTGGGCGGAGTTTCCCGAGGGAATTGGACTCTCTGTCACTTTGTTTTCGAAAGGGAGCCGGCCCCGGGAACCTCTCCTTAAAATGCTCTTCGCGGGAGACGAGACGTTCCTCGAACTGAAGGAAATTTATCGATTGGTGGCAGCCCGGGTGGAAGCGCAGGCCCGCGCCGACGAAGCAGTCCGGGCCCAGGCTGAGCTCGAGGCGCGGCAAGTCTGGCTTGATTCGCTCCTGGCGGATCGCTGGAAGGTGCAGGCGATCATGGACCATCAGCAGCGGGCCATTGCCGAGCTGGAGCAACGGTTTGAGCCGATCCTGGAGGATCGCAAAAAAGCGCAGCAGGTCATGGATGCGCAGCTCGCGGAGATCCAGGCGTTGCGAGAGGAGCACGGCAAACCCCAGGAGATCATGGAAGCGCAACTCCGCGATCTCGCGATGGCGCGCGCCGATCTCGAAGCATTGCGAATCGACCGCGGCAAAGCGCAGGCCGTCATGGATGGGCAGGCCGAGCAACTCAAGAGCTTTCAGACAATTGGTGCGGACTTTGAAGCCCTGCGAATCGATCGGGAGAAAGCGCAGGAGATCATGGATGCGCAGCTCCGGGATATCGAAGGCTTCCGGCGCGATCGCGCCGCGCTCCAGCTCATCATCGAGACACAGGAGGAGCAGCTGCAACACTACGAGGCCCTTCGCCGTGACCGGGCCCAGGCCCAACTCGTCATGGATAGCCAGCTTGAACAACTGAAGCATTGGATGGGCGAATCCGAAACCCTGCGGCTCGAAACGGAGCGATTAAGAGCGAAGACGAAAGAGCAAAAGCGGATCCTGAGCGCGGCGAAAAACGCCTGTCGGAAAAAAGGGCAATGTTTTCATATCCCAACCGGGCCCAAGGAACATCGGCCGCTGGGAGAAAAGATTGTGCGCGAACTCCTGCGCCTGCCGCGCAACCTCGGAATTGCCCGTTCGCGCGAACCAACCCCGACGTTGCCAGAAGAGCCGGCAGTCGTCGCGGCGCCCGAGCCGCTCGACCGGTATGCCGCCTGGTGCAGAGAGCACGAACCGGATGATGGCGCGCTCGACGATCAGCGACGCGAGGCCAAACAGCTTCCGGTTCGGCCGAAAATCAGTTTGATCGTCCCAATCTGGAACACACCCGCCCATTTTTTGCAGGCAATGCTCGAGTCCCTCAGCGCGCAAACTTACGACAACTGGGAACTCTGCGCGGTCGATGCTGCTTCCGATCGGCCCGCAACTCTGGCCGCCTTGCGAGAGTGGACCGCGCGCGAACCGAGAATTCGCTTGCAACGAATCGAGAACAATCTCGGTATTTCCGAGAACACCAATCGCGCCCTGGGACTCGCGACGGGTGATTTCATCGCGTGCATCGATCACGACGACGTGCTCGCGCCTTTTGCTTTGTTCGAGCTGGCGCGGAATGCGGGCGCCTTCCCGGACACGGATATTTTTTACAGCGACGAGGATCGCTGGAGCGAGGCGGGTGAGCGGCACGCGCCGTTCTTCAAGCCGGAATGGAGTCCCGAGCTGCTTCAGTCTTTCATGTATATCGGGCATCTGACTGCTTATCGCCGTTCGCTCGTCGATCAGGTGGGCGAGTTCCGAAAGGAATTCGATCTTTCCCAGGATTACGATTTTGCTCTGCGCGCCACGGAACGGGCCCGAAATATCCGTCACATTCCTTATGTGCTGTATCACTGGCGCGAGCATCCTGCCTCGGGTTCGATGGGGGGCAAACCCGAAGCACGGAAAACGAACCTGGCCGCTTTGGGGGATGCAATGCGGAGACGGAATCTGCCGGCTGATATCATCGAGTATCCCACCGCGAACCGGGCCCGCCTGCGGGTTGCGTCATGGCCGCGCGTTTCGGTAATCGTGCCGACAGACTCTCCCACGCGCGCGCTAATTTGCCTGCGCGATCTGCCACGCCAGACCAAATATCCCGACCTTGAAATCGTGCTGGTAACCAACAGCAAGCTGGTCGAGTCGCTGAGAATTCTGGAGCCCCCGAATGCGACGGTGCAGCTGGTTCCTTACGACAAGCCGTTCAATTTTTCCGACAAATGCAATCTCGGGGCCGAGGCGTCCACCGGCGAACGGCTGATTTTCTTCAACGACGATGTTGAAACCGGGCAGGCGGACTGGATTCAGAATCTGATCGAGCAGCTCGAAAATCCGGAAGTGGGCGCGGTTTCGCCGAAGTTGCTTTACGAGACGGGAAAAATCCAACATGCGGGGCTTGTCACAGGCGTCCGTGGACTGGTGGGCACGGCCTTTCATCAACGCGACGCGAATTCGACCGAGTATTTCAACCTGCCGCAATCACTCCGCGACGTGGGCGCGCTCTCGGCGGCGTGCCTCGCCATGCGGCGCGCCGATTTTTTTCGCGTTGGAGGATTCGATGCGCTCAATACGCCCATTGCGCACTCCGATATCGACCTTTGTTTCAAGATCCGGGAAGCGGGGATGCGCTGCGTTTATACCCCATATGCCACTCTGAGCCATGCGGGCCATGTGTCGATTGCCGCGGAGGAAAAAAAAGAAACGGCCCGGCGTCCCAATAAGGCATCGCTCTATCTGCTCAAGCGTTGGGCTCACTATACCACTCGCGATCCCTATTTTACGGATAACATGCGGGACTGGCTCCATTCGGATTCCCCCACACCGATCCGGATGGCGGCGAGCGACCGGCCGGATGCGACCCGGTTCGGACCCGACCTCCTTTTCGTCTCACACGACCTGACGCTAAGCGGCGCGCCGATTCTGCTTTTCCACCTGGCGCTTTGGTGCAACCGGAATGAGATTTTTGTTGTCGTCGTGGCGCCGGAGGATGGCCCGTTGCGCGAAAAATATGAGGCAGCAGGCCTTCCGCTGATCATCGATCCTCTCGTCCTCACAGAGCACGAATCATTTGTAAGGTTCGCGCAGGATTTTGACTGCATGCTGGCCAACACCATCCGGAGCGAGCCGGCCGTGCGGGCGGCACACGCGGCGAAGCTGCCGGTGATATGGTGGGTGCACGAGACCCAGGTGGGGGAGCATTTTCTGCGGGCGGACGCAAAGCTGCGCTCGGCCTTGCCCCTGGCAGATGCAGTCCTGGCCCCGTCCGAACGGACAGCGCGCGTGTACCGGCCCTATGCTGGCCCGGCGGTCAAACATTCGTCCTATGGAGTTCCCGACATGGGAGCAGCGGGCCGGCCTTCCGGGAACGGGCGTCCGCGAGCACTTCGTTTCCTGGTGCTGGGAAGCATCGAGCCGCGAAAGGGCCAGGATATTTTCGTGGAAGCGGTGGCTTCTTTACCTGTGGAGATGCAGCAAGCCGCGGAATTTCACCTCCTCGGCCGGGTAATGGATTCGGAATTCAGCACGAGGGTCGAAGAAGCCGCGGCGAAGGTGCTGAATTTCTCCATGGACGGGGCCTGCGATCATGCCGAGGCCGTGGACGCGATCCGGCGAAGCGATGTTCTGGTTTGCTCCTCTCGAGACGAAGCGATGCCCGTGACAATCCTGGAAGCGTTGAGCTTGGCCAAAGCCGTCGTGAGCACGGAAGTGGGCGGCATCGGCGAAATCCTCGAAGACGGGCACGATGCTCTGCTCGTTAGGCCGGAGGATCCGAAAGCCCTGGCCGAGGCCATGAAGCGACTGTGGGAGACGCCCGAGCTTGTCCAGGAGTTGGGCGGAAACGCACGCGAAACCTTCGAGAAGAACTTCACGGAAGATCGGTTCGGCGCCGATTTTCGCGAATTGATCTTCGAGGTGATGGCGGGCCGCGCGACGCAGGACCCTTACTCCCCGGACCGTCTGCGCGTCCGGAGTTCCCCCGCAGCGGTATCGCCAGGAACGGGCGGCCCGTCTGAGACGAGCGCTGCCGGAGCCGCGACCAATCTGCTCTTTGTTTCGCACGACCTTTCATTGTCCGGAGCACCCATGATGCTTTTTCATGCCGTGAAATGGCTGCACGACAATGGCGCCGCCGTGGCCGTTCTCGCGCCGAAAGACGGGCCGCTGCGCCAGGAACTGAAGGAGCGAGGAATTGAGGTAATCATCGATCCTTTGCTGGAAGCGGGACACAAGTCGCTCGTCCGGTTTGCCCGTGGTTTTGATTGCATGGTGGCCAATACCATTCGGAGCGGCGCCGCCGTGCGCGCGATGCAGGCGGTGAATGTGCCGATCGCCTGGTGGCTGCACGAGCCGGGCTCGGTCGCGGGGCATTTCGTTCGGGCCGATCCGCGCTTGCGGGAGGCCTTGCGGATCGCGGATGTCCTTTTTGCGCCATCCGAGCAGACCGCCGGAGTGTATCGGGCGTTTATCGACCGCCCGGTCACCTGCTTGCGAAATGCGATCCCGGATCTGCGCGAGGAAATAAAGGGAAACGCCGGCCCTTCGAATCGGCCGTTGCGTTTTCTTCTTCTTGCCAGCATCGAGCCACGCAAGGGCCAGGATGTTTTTGTCGATGCGCTGGCCATGTTGCCCCGGGAGGTGCAACAGGCCGGGCAGTTCGAAGTCGTAGGCCGAGTCCTCGCGCGGAATTTTTGGCAAAAGACCAGCGCGGTTGCGGAAACACTAACGAACTTTTCGGCCAAAGGCGCAGTCAGCCACGCGGAAGCGATCGCGTTGATCAACCGGGCCGATGTAGTCGTTTCCGCTTCTCGCGACGAAGCGATGCCGACGGTCACAATCCTGGAGGCGATGTGTCTGGGAAAGGCGCTGATCGTCTCGGCGCTCGAGGGGGTGAGCGACGTCCTGGTAGACGGGGAGAATGCACTGCTCGTTAGGCCGGAGGCGCCCGATGCGCTGGCCGCCGCCATCCGCCGTTTGATTTCGGAGCCCGGCCTGGCCTCCAGGCTTGGAAAGAAAGCCCGCGAGACCTACGAAAGGGATTTCACCATGGAGCGTTTCGGGAGCGAACTGCGCGAGCTTCTCGACGGGGTGATGGCGATTCGCGCTTCAACCCCACAGAAGCGGCTAGCCTTGTGACAAATGCGGCAGGTTCGGCGGCGGCGCGGCCGAAGGTTTTGTTTGTTTCCCATGAAACGACTCTCACCGGGGCTCCGATTCAATTGCTCCATCTCGTTCGTTGGCTCCACAAGGATGGCTGGGAGCTGACGGTCGCCGCGCCGGAGCCCGGGCCGATTTCCGATTTGCTCCTGGCTGATGGAATTCAAGTCGTCTTGCATCCGGGGCTTCTCGAAGAACCGGAGCAGGACAAGCTGCGCGAATTGAGTGCACGGTTCGATGTCGTGGTGGCAAACACCATCGTCAGTTGGCCGGCGGTCC
The DNA here is from genome assembly GCA_041167565.1 of Verrucomicrobiota bacterium. Classification (GTDB taxonomy): domain Bacteria; phylum Verrucomicrobiota; class Verrucomicrobiia; order Chthoniobacterales; family UBA10450; genus AV80. Next base: position 14,661 of record JBEEHU010000083.1, read on the forward strand.
GGGCCGCGCATTTGGAAGGCAAGCCCGTGATCTGGTACCTGCACGAGACGCTCGTGGCCGTTCGTTTGATTAGGGAGATCAGTCAGATAGAACCGACCCTCGAGCTCGCGACTCTCCTGATCGCGCCCACGCGACAGACTGCCCGAATCCTTCAGGGTCTCGCGCGGACTCCGATCGAAGTAGTGCCGTATGGAATCCCTGACGCGGAAGGCCCGCGGAATCGCGACGGAAAATGCAGAGCCTTCATAACCGCTGCCAGCCTTGAGCCGCGCAAGGGCCAGGATGTTCTCGTGGAAGCCGTCGCAGCATTGCCGGCGGAAATCCGGGGCTTGAGCAGCTTCAAAATGGTTGGAAGGCAGCTCGATCGCCCCTTCGCGAAAAAGGTAAAAGCGAAAGCGGCTGGATTATCCCAGGTAGAATTCATGGGCGAGCGCAATCATGCGCAAACACTCGCTCTCATCGCGGAATCGGATTCGCTCATTTGCTCGTCTCGCGATGAGACAATGCCGATCACAATCCTGGAGGCAATGAGCCTGGGCAAGGTTGTCATCACCTCGGAAGTCGGCGGCATCGGCGAGTGGGTCCAGGACGAAATGAATGGCCTGCTCGTGCCGCGGGAAGATCCGCAGGCCCTCGCGCGAGCCATCGAGCGCTGCGTGAATGACCCGAAACTTGTGACGCGGCTGCGGGCGGGAGCACGCCGGACTTTCGAGCAGCATTTCACTTTGGAGAGATTTGCGGAGCATTTCGGCGGGTTGCTGTCGAACTTGCAGCCCAGGGCGCAAGTGGCCGATTGGAGCATCGCGACCGGATATCCCGCATGGCGAAGAGAGTTCGATCAGGTCGACGCCGTCGCCCTCCGGAGTGCTCTGCGCCAAACGCGCAAACAGCCGCTGATTTCAGTTTTGCTTCCGGTTTATAATCCCGACCTCGGATTGTTGGAGGCCGCCATTGCCTCGATCGAACGTCAGTACTACGGGAGATGGGAGTTGTGTATTGCGGATGACGCCTCCACCGACCCGAAGGTGCGGCCTTTTTTGGAAGAGAAGGCGCGCGGGGACGCCCGCATCAAGCTGACTTTCCGGAAAAAAAACGGTCACATCTCCGCGTGCACCAATTCCGCGCTGGAAGCGGCGACCGGTGAATGGTGCGCTCTGCTCGACCAGGATGATCTTTTCGCGGAAAAGGCTCTCGCTTTCATTGCTCTCGAGATCGAACGGCATCCGAACGCTGGCCTCATCTATTCCGACGAGGACAAGATGGAAACCAACGGCGTGCGCTCAAATCCGTTTCTCAAGCCCGATTGGAACCCGGAACTTTTTCTGGGGCAAAACTACATCAACCACCTCGGGGTTTATCGCACCGATCTTCTGCGGGAAATAGGCGGGTTTCGCGAAGGGTTCGAAGGCTCGCAGGATTACGACCTGGCTTTGCGTTGCATCGAACGATTCACGGCAAGCCAGATCCGGCACATCCCGCGGATCCTTTATCATTGGCGCGCGGTGGCCGGAAGCCTGGCCGCGGTGCCTGACGCGAAGCCCTACGCCAAAGAAGCCGCGCGACGCGCGATTGGCGATCATTTGCAAAGGCGCGGCATCGCCGGGCGGGTCGAGGCTTGTCCCGAGAATGTCGAATCGCATCGCGTCGTTTACGAGCTGCCCGATCCGCCTCCCACCGTCTCCATCGTTATTCCAATGCGCGACCGGGTAGCCTTGCTCGAGCAATGCATCGCGAGCATTCGGAAGCATACGGATTATTCTCCGATTGAATTCGTCATCGTCGATAACGGTTCCGCCGAACCGGCCACATTGAAATTCTTGCGGAAGATCGAAAAGGAAATCGGTGCGCGCGTTGTGCGGGAGAAAGGAGCCTTCAACTTTAGCCGCCTGATCAACCAAGGCGCGGCTGCCGCAGCCGGTGAGGTAATCCTCTTTCTGAATAACGATATCGAAGCGTACGAATCCGACTGGCTGCGCGAAATGGTGAGCCATGTTTCGCGCGCTGAAGTGGGCGCGGTCGGCGCGCGACTCTGGTATCCAGATGGAACGCTCCAGCATGGCGGCGTGATCCTCGGACTGGGCGGAGTGGCGGGTCATGCCTTTCCGCGGGTGCCGCGCGGCCACCCGGGCTATTTCAATCGGGCGCTTTTGCAGCAAAACTGTTCAGCCGTGACCGCTGCGTGCCTGGTCGTCCGCCGGAAAGTTTTCGAAGATGCCGGCGGGTTCGATGAAACGAATCTCGCCATCAGTTTTAATGACGTCGATTTTTGCCTGCGGTTGCGGGCGGCCGGGTTTCGCAACGTTTGGACGCCCTACGCGAACCTGATTCATCACGAATCTGCTTCCCGCGGTCATCTCCTGAATCGGCTAGAGCAGGCGCAATTCCGGCGCGAGGCCGCCTTCGTGCAACGCAAATGGGCGACCGAGCTTTTGCGCGATCCTTTCTATAATCCCAATTTATCTCTCAATCTGCCGGGCTTCGACCTGGCCGTGCCGCCGCGCCTGTCGGAGTGTTCAGCCGGCGGCACAGCCTCCTTCCTGTCCATTCAAGCGAACATAAATCCCAGCTGCGACCGAACATGAGCATCATGACTCAAGCAATCAGCGATGATCTTGATGTGAGGCTGATAGAGGTAGCAGGTCTTTACCTCCTATATTACGCGAGTGATCCCGCGTTGGCCCGCGTCATGCAGGATCCCCGGGCACGGCTCCTCACCTCGAATGAGATCAAGATCGAATGGCGGATCGGTGACGCAGATATAGACGTGGCTTGGGACCTGAAGGGGATGGGCCGTTTCAGTTTGGCCAGCATCCACTATTGGCGCCACGGGGTGGACTTCGATTATTTCGAAATAGGCGCAGACGTTGCCTTAACAACCGTAGCCCAATCGGTATTTTACAAGCGATGTGGCAAGGGGAACAAGACCTATGCCTTTGAGACAAGCTCGGCGTCTCCCCTTTTGGAGAGAATGGTCAAGCTTAACCAAATCGATGACATGACCACATGCGGGCACGCCTCTCTGACCGACCATGATGGCTCAGTCCCATCCGATCAGGTCGTCGATGTGAACATGTTTGACCGTTTCGTCCGACGGATGCGACGCGCGGCGGGGCTTCTGGCAAAGATCGACGCGGAGGGAGCGGATTTCCGCGTGCTCGATGGGATGCGACAGACTCTATCGGACCGTTTGTGCACGATCCAGATTGAGTTTTGCCCCGCGCTCGTCGAGACGTACGCCGATCCCGTCGTCCGCCTTCGCGACCTGGCCGCCGACTTTACTCTCATCGACGTGGGCGTGACCCCCCACATTCAAATCGGAGCAGGGCAGACCGAGATCAAGGCATTCGCCGACGATGTTCGGGCACGCGCGAATCCCACGACAAACGTATTCCTTGTCCCAAGAAAGTTGCCAGGATCGGCCGACCTTATCGCCAGGATCATCGCGGGATATGAGCAGGCGTCCTCTCACCCCGGCGTCCCCCAAAAACCGATACTTGGAATAATTGTCACGCGCGGAGAAGAGAGTCAGGCGATAAGCCCCGCAGCTTACGAGACATTTCCCTTCATGGATGGGGACATCCTTACAATCTCGCCGCCTGAGATTGCGGCCACATTACCGACCTATTTTGGCGTCACTAACATAGAAGTTGAGCCAGGTAAGGCTATTCGCGTCCCGCCTATCTATAAGATTTCGGACTTCAAAGGTTTCAAATTGCCCGAGCATTTAGCTGCGTTGACGGGGACTGGATCTGATCAGTTCGACTCCATCGGCAAAGCGCTCCTGGCTAACTACCAGCGGCACGTTCCCTTCTTTCCGGATGCGAACATCGTTGATGTTGGCTGTGGAATTGGGCGCTTAGCTTTTCAATTGATAGAATTCTTGAGCGCTCGCGGACGATATACCGGGATTGACGTCTGTCTTGATTCCATCATGTGGTGCCGCCGCAATATCAGTGTGAGGCATCCGAACTTTTCTTTCTACCATCTTGATGCCTTTAGCGAGGTCTACAATCCTTTCGGCCGTTTTTCGACAACGGAACTGCAATTACCTCTACCCGATCAGAGCGCGGATCGAGTTTTTGCCGGCTCTTTATTTACCCACTTGATGGAGGACGAGATAGTTCATTACCTGCGAGAGTTCCGCCGAATTCTGCGGGGAGACGGTTTCGTTTATACGTCGTTCTTTCTCTATAGTCGCGCGGCCTTGGAATCAGCCAAGGTCAATAGAAAGACATCTTGGGTGCCAGGTTTTGCACTCGATCATGGCAATGGCGTTTACGGGAACGACCCTCATCATAAGCGCGCCGCCGTGGCTTTCACCGATGAGGCGATGCGACGCATGATTACGAAGGCGGGCCTTTGCCTGGATAGGCCATACCTCAAGGGTTGGTGGTCGGGACTTTACGGCGATCATGCCGACGACGGCCAGGATGTTGCGGTGCTGCGTCTGCCCGCGCCTTGATCCTTTGGGGGCTTCACCAGTAGCTACTCAGTCAAAGCCAGCCAAAAGTCAGCCCTACCGCCTAAGGCGGCAGGTTACGAATCGCGAGGCCCGCTCTCTGTCATTCCACCGACATCGCTACGACTCGTGACGAAATCAAGAGAAATAGGAATGTCGCTGTAGCAACGCCTGCCAAGCGAAGAGAAAACCCGTTTCAGCCCTGTAGTCGTAAGCACTTCACGAGTTACTCCCTTGGCAGTCCAAACATGAGCGAAATTAATTTCTTGTGTTCGTGGTAAATAAGTGAACAAATCGGGCCATGTTCAAGCCAACCTCCTTTGCAGCTTTTGCAGTTTTCGCGGCGATTAACGTTTCCTGGGCTCAAGACTTTAACATTTATGATCCTAGTTACAGTTCGATGATCAACTGGGGGTACGCTGATCGTGGGCCGGATCAGACCATTTCGATTTCGTACGGCGGCACAACGGCTACTGCGACAACCGCTGTCGCTGTAGCAGGCTCGGTGGTGTCTCTCAAAGTCGGAGGGAAAGAATTCATTGCCAGTGGCGGCCACGGCTCCGGGCTCAGCTGGGCTTTCCATCCACAGCTCCCGGGGTATCCCAGCGGGGAATGCTACAATCCAACAAGTGGGGGCACAGCAGGTGATGACTGGCGCCCTGGCTGGAACACGCCGCCGTATCACGGGCCTAGCACCAGTGCAATACTACAGCCTCTTTCTCAGCGGCCGATTGACGAGCTGAGATCTCTGGTTCGTCTGGCGTTTTATGTTCCTCAAGGGTGGAACGGTTATGGCGGCTGCACGGCCAACTATCCAATCGAGCGATCGCCATACTATTACAGTGATGAAGGATACGGTAATCTGTCGCCTTTCGTGATGCGTCAAACCGTCAGTTTCGGATTGCAGGCCCAGGGGGTAGGTTGGGTCCCAAATGTACTGAATGTCGAAGGAGATATTACGGCCGATAACGACGCACTCGAACACCACAAGATCTACGATAACGTTTCGATTGCGTACCTACTGCCTGATTTCACGAACTTCTACTACTTTAACCCTGATCCAGCCGCCTTCGACAACGGCTTGCATGCGCTCAACCGAGCTTCTCAGGGATTCTATGGCAGCCAACTGCCGGTAATCGCGACTGCCGATGGAGCATACGCCATCGGAGTGATCGAAGGCCAGAGTGCCCAGGAAGCTCGAAACGTGCAACAGGGCAACCTACCGCCACATAACGAACGGCACTATTACTGGATGAACTACAGCGACGGTAGCACGTACTTTCCGCTACAGACCCTACAGGCGACCTTCTATCACACCACCCCCTCGGGTGATGATTGTAGCTGGGCGAGCTGCGAAAACCTCGCTGCCGGAACGAAGTTGAGACATACGGTGCACTACGTGTTCGGGAACCTAAGCCAAGTCCAATACGCTTTGCAGGTGATCTACAACAGCCAACACTGCAACTTGGATCCCGATGTCTTCAACTGGGAGGAGTACATCTCGATGTATCCCAGTTTAGGCAGTGATTTTCCAGATCAAACGCGAGCACAAGACGATTGGTTCAATTTGGGCATCCTTGAAAATCGCCACGGATCGTACAAATTTTGGGCTCCGGCTTATCGTGCTGCCAACCCCGATGTCGACACATATTGTCAGGGGTCGAACAGTTGTGCCATCGCTCATTATGTTAGTTACGGTCGTAATGAGCATCGCCCCCTTTGGCCTTAGCGAGCGCAAATAATTTGACCCACGGCTAGATTCTCGAAAGACAGCCTAAAAAGCCTCTTGCTTTTAGTCTGGTAGACCTAATTCTGACGGACGTGCGTAAGACGAAAATCATCTGCACGCTCGGTCCGGCCACGGAGAAAACCGAGACGCTGCGCGAATTGCTGCGGGAAGGGGCGGATGTTTTCCGGCTGAACATGAGCCACGCGAAGCACGAGTGGGTGCGTGAGATTGTTCCGCGGATCCGCGCGATCGCCGCCGAAATTCCACGGCCGGCTGCGATCCTTCTCGATACGCAGGGACCCGCCATCCGCACGGGCGAGCTCAAAACGAATCTGAAGTTGAAGCCGGGCGATATTCTGGAGTTCACCGTCCGCGGTGCGAAGAGCGAGGAGAAATATTCCGTGGACGTAAACTACGACGGCCTCGTGAATGACATTTCTGTCGGCGATGTGGTCCTCGTCGACAACGGTGTGATGCGGCTGCTCGTGTTAAAAAAAGAGCGCAACCGGATCCGGTGCAAAGTGCTTACGCCGGGCGTGCTGGGTTCGCGGCGCCACATCAACCTGCCGGGCGTTCGCGTAAACCTGCCGCCGTTGACGCAGAAGGATCTCGAAGACATCGCGCTTGGGGTCGAGCTAAAGGTTGACTTCGTCGCGCTCAGTTTTGCGCGCAAGAAGAGCGATCTCCAGGAACTGCGCCGCGTTTTGAAGAAAGCGAAAAGCAACGCAAGAATCGTGGCGAAAATCGAAGATCAATCCGCAGTCCGCCACATCGGCCAAATGATCGACGCAGCGGACGTCGTCATGATCGCGCGCGGCGATCTCGGGATCGAATGCCCGATGGAAGAGCTGCCGATCATTCAACGATAGATCGTGAAGCGCTGCCTGCGGATCGGCAAGCCGGTCATCGTCGCCACCCATATGCTCGAATCGATGATCGAAAATCCGGTGCCGACGCGGGCGGAAATCACCGACGTGGCGAATGCTGTTTTCGAACAAACCGACGCGATCATGTTGAGCGGCGAAACCTCAATTGGCCGGTACCCGGTGGAATGCGTGAAAGTGTTCGATCGGGTGGCGCGCCGGATTGAGCGCAGCGGCGGCGCTGGTTATGGAAAGGACGCCATTCTCGAGGACGCTCGCCAGAAGACATGTGCGTCGGCGGTGGTCCTGGCGAATTCACTCCCGCGAGCGAATCTGGTGGTGTTCACGCACCATGGGACGATGGCGCGTTACGTTTCCAATCTTCGCCCAGAGAACGCGCCGATCTTTGCGTTTACGTCGAACGAGGCAGTTTTCCGCCAAATTGTGATGAGTTGGGGAACGCATCCGGTGATGCTCGAGTTCGCCCAGGATCCAAACGTCACGATCGAGTCGGCAATCAAATATCTGCGCGACAAAAAGCTAACGGAGCGCGGCGACAATCTCATCGTCTTATCCGACATGCTGGGAGGGCGAGACAAGGTTGATTGCATTCAGTTGCGGCAGGCCGAATAGAAACAAAAACGCGCGGAGGTTTCCCATCCGCGCGTTTTCGAAAGCAAACAGCTTGTCGTTAGGCCTCGACTGGCAGCTCGACGTCCACCGGCCGCTCTTTCTTGCTGAGCGCGCGGCGTAGTTTCGAGAGCGCGATATTCTGCAACTGACGAATCCGCTCGCGGGTCACGCCGAATTTTTTGCCGACTTCCTCGAGCGTCTTGGGCTTGCCGCCGTCGAGACCGAAGCGCGAGAAAATGATCTTCCGCTCGCGATCGTCGAGCACATCAAGCAGGCCGCCGACTTCGTTGCGCAGGTTCTTGTCCCGCAGCAATTCGAACGGCGTTTGCGCCTCTTCATCGCCCACGATCTCGCCGAATTCGGTGGAGTCGTCGTCGCTGATTGGCGCGTCGAGCGACGCCGGGCGAATCGAGACCGTCTTGAGCTGCGAAACTTTTCCGCTCGCAATGCCGATCTCTTCGCCGAGCTCATCATCGGTCGGTTCGCGTCCGAGTTCCTCGCTCATCTGAAGCGAGACGCGGCGCATCTTGGAAATCTTGTCGACGAGGTGAACCGGCAGCCGAATCGTTTTGCTCTGGTTCGCCAGTGCGCGCTTGATCGATTGCTTGATCCACCACGCCGCGTACGTGCTGAGCTTGCCGCCTTTCGCGGGATCGAAACGCTCGACGGCTTTCATCAAACCGATGTTGCCTTCGGAAATGAGGTCGAGCAGCGGCAGACCGAGGTTCGCGTAATCGTGCGCGATCTTGACCACGAGCCGCAGGTTGGACCGGATCATCAGGGCACGCGCCTCGCGATCGCCTTTTTTGATCTTCGCGGCGAGTTCAATCTCCTGGTCTGGAGTCAGGAGCGGGATTTGCCCGATCTCGCGCAGGTAAATTTTTATTCCAGTATCGCTATCTTCAGCAGCCATATAACTTTTCATGAAAGAGGTAAAGGGGTCGCGCGAGCAGGTTTCCCGTCGTCACCCTCTGCGGGGACTCGCACATTTCTCGTTTTAACATTTTAGAAAGTAGTTAACAACGTTAAATATTAATTATCGCATTTCTGACAGCGTTTGGACGGGTCTTGTTCAATAATACTCACTGACGGTTCTAACCCGCTTGTCCCTAGCAATTAAGCGGCGGCTCGGGCTCTTTCGCTAAATTTTGTCGATTCCGGGCCGAAGTGCGCCGCCCTTGTCGGAATTCCCCTTTAACTTCGCGGTCTTCTCTGCCACCCTTTGCGTCCCCCCATGCTGGCAAAAATCTATTCCGCCGCGGTCTATGGCGTGGATGCCTATGAAGTGGAGATCGAGGTCAACGGAGCCAGGGGCGAACCGAAGATCATCATCGTCGGCCTGCCCGATGCCGCGGTAAAGGAGAGCCGCGACCGCGTGACGACGGCCATCAGTAACAGCGGCTATCACTGGCCGCGCGGACGGACCACCATCAATCTCGCGCCGGCCGACATAAAGAAGGAAGGCCCGAGTTTCGATCTGCCGATCGCGCTCGGGATGATCGCGGTGGCCGAAGAACTCGACGGCTCGTCGTTCGAAAAGTTCAGCTTCGTCGGCGAGCTGGCTCTTGATGGCAGCGTCCGTCCGGTGAAGGGTGTTTTGCCGGTGGCGCTCGAAGCGCGGCGGCAAAAGAAAGAGGCCATTTTCGTTCCGGCCACGAACGCGCATGAGGCCGCCATGGTGGAAGGCATCACTGTTTACGGCGTGCACAATTTGCGCGAGACCTTCGAGTTCATTCGCGGTGAATCGCTGATCGCACCGACCTACGGCGACCTCACTTCATTCTTCGCCACGCACAAGAATTACGAAGTTGATTTCAGCGATGTGAAAGGGCAGGGACACGTAAAGCGCGCGATCGAAGTCGCCGTCGCCGGCGGGCACAACCTGCTGATGATCGGCCCGCCGGGCTCAGGAAAATCGATGTTATCGAAACGCATCGCGACGATCATGCCGCCGATGTCGCTTGAGGAAGCGATCGAGAGCACGAAGATCCACAGCATTTCCGGAATGCTCAGCGGTGAACAAGCCTTCGTGTCCACCCGGCCGTTTCGCTCGCCGCACCACACCATCAGCCACGCCGGATTGGTCGGCGGCGGGATGTCGTTCCCCAGGCCGGGTGAGATCAGCCTGGCCCATCGCGGCGTCCTGTTTCTTGATGAGATTCCCGAGTTTGGGCATCACGTTCTGGAGGT
>JBEEHU010000084.1:0-52474 GCA_041167565.1 Verrucomicrobiota bacterium
TACGTTTACGAAAACAAGGCGCAAGGATCGACGGCGCTGGGCCGCTTCATCGATCACGGTTATTTGAACAGCATCGGCTGGCGCGGCATTCGTCAGCGCAAAAAAAATCTCGAGAAGCTGCTGCGAAGTGTCATCGAGACAATGCATGCGGAAGGCCGGCCGGTGCGGATCGTCGATATCGCCGCGGGTGGGGGACGCTATGTTATCGAGACAATCCGGGCGCTGCCGCACATTCCGATCACGGCGCTGCTCCGCGATTACAGACAGGAGAACGTGGACGCAGCCAGTCGGCTGGCCCGCGATTTTGGTTTGGAGAATGTCACCGTCACCTCCGGCAATGCCTTCGATCGCGCCTCGCTTGCTTCGATCGAACCGCGTCCGACCATCGGCATCGTCTCCGGGTTGTTCGAATTGTTTCCTTCAAACGCCGCCGTCCTCACTTCGCTGCGCGGACTGGCCGACGCGATCGAGCCGGATGGGTTTCTCGTTTACACAAACCAGCCGTGGCATCCGCAGGTCGAATTCATCGCGCGCGTGTTGCGAAATCGCGAAGGCGAACCATGGATCATGCGCCGGCGCACGACTGCCGAGATGGACGAGCTGGTGCGCACGGCCGGCTTCGAGAAAACCACGATGGAAGTGGACGAGTGGGGGATCTTTACCGTGTCAGTCGCGCGACGAGGTGGATCGAGTCCCGCGCCTGCGGGACCGCTCGATGGTAAAAATGGCGTTGAAGCCGCTTACTGACGGCATCGAGCGATCCCGCAGGCGCGGGACTCGATCCACCTTCAAAGCATTCGCTGCATCGGCCGGCCTAACGATTCTCTTTTTCGTCATTTACGGCGGGTGCAATTGGATCACGGCGCAGCGGCCCCACGTTCCCACGCTCTTCTTCGAATGGGAACGCCTGATCCCTTTCGTTCCGCTCATGATCATTCCCTACATGTCGATCGATCTTTTTTTCGTCGCCGCGCCCTTTCTTTGCCGCAGCGAAAAAGAGTTAGCGACACTCACAAAACGAATCGCCGCCGCCCTGGTTATCGCGGGAATTTGCTTCCTGCTTTTTCCGCTGGGCTTCGCCTTCGAACGACCGCACGCGTTCGGCTGGCTCGGCGCGTTCTTTGATTGGTTTCGCGGACTGGACCAGCCCCATAACCTGCTTCCTTCGCTCCACATCGCTTTTCTCACCGTTCTCGCGGAATTCTATGCGCGCCATTTCCGCGGCATCCTGCGCGCCGCGGCCAATATCTGGTTCATCCTGATCGCGCTTTCCGCGGTCCTGACCTACCAGCATCACGTTATGGATGTCGTCGCCGGGTTCGCGCTCGGCGCCTATTGCCTCTACTTCATTCAGGAATCACCGAGAAAATTGCCGGTGATCGCGAACCGGCGCGTCGGCGCGTATTATGCGATCAGCACGCTTATTGTCGGCGGGTTCGTTATCCTCTGGTGGCCTTGGGGTGCGTTGCTCTTGTGGCCGATGATTGCGCTCGGCATCACGGCAGCGGCCTACTTCGGATTGGGTCCTGGTATTTTTCGAAAGACCGATGGACGTCTGCCTTGGACGACCTGGTGGGCCCTTGGGCCTTGCTTGTTAGGCCAGCATCTCTCCCGCTTCTATTATCGCCTGCGCTGCCGGGCCTGGGACGCAGTCACACCACAAGTCTGGATTGGCAGCACGCTGAACTATCGCGAGGCCGCCGCCGCCGTGCGCCTTGGCGTCACCGCCGTTCTCGATCTGACCGCGGAATTTTCCGAGGCGCGTCCGTTTCGAGAATTGCGTTATCGCAACATCCAGATTCTCGACCTCACCGCGCCGCAGCTCGATCAACTGCAGGAGATGGCGGAATTCATCGACCAGGAATCGAAGCGAGGGATCGTGTTCGTTCATTGCAAAATCGGATATTCCCGGACTGGAGCGGCGACCGGCGCCTACCTCCTGCACTCCGGGAAAGCCGCGACTGTCGCTGAAGCGCTCGAACTTCTGCGTCAGGTTCGGCCGACAATAATTCTGCGGCCCGAAGTTTTCTCAGCGTTGTCTGCGTTCGCCCGCGCTGTTTCTCCTCGCCTCAACTGAGCGCTTCCCCATAATCAAATTCGCTTATGAAATACACCGATCTGATTCAGCTCTATTTCGAACGAACCACCGCGCTGCAGAATTATTGGACGCTTTACGTTGTCATCGTCGGCGGTCTGCTTGCGTTCTCCTCTTTGCGCAAACTGCCGGCCGCGCTCACTACGTTGATCGTCTCGATTCTGTTCGGCTTGTTCGCTTACGAGAACCTCGATGCGATCAAAGCCACGGCCACGCAGCGCCTCGCCACCGTTGCCGCGATCAAGCAATCCGATGCGGGCTCGACCGCGCCCGAGATCAAACCCGTTCGCGATCTTCTTGAACCAACGCTCAATCCCGCATCGGTCAGTTCCACCCAGATGACGCACCTCATCAGCGACGTCCTGACCATCGTCGGATTGTGGGCGATGGAATTGCGCCGGCGAAAAAACGTGGTGCTCGCTGCGGTCGCGGCCCAGCCTTTTCCCTGATTTCATGTTCAGGACACGTAATCCCATTCCCGGCGAATCACCGGGAACGTTGCGGCCGCGCGAACAGAAGGTGGCCCGTGCCCCGGTCGTCACCTTGATCGAATACGATCGCGGGCATCTCGAGGAACGCGTCATCGCCGAGAAGGAGGAATTGCTGCCGCATCTCGATAACCAGCGCGTGACCTGGATCAACATCGATGGCCTGGGCGACATCAATATTCTGCGCGCGCTCGGCTCCCGCTTTAATTTGCATCCGCTCGCGCTCGAAGACGTTCTCGATACCGGCCAGCGCCCGAAGGTCGAGCAGTACGAGGGTTACTTATTCATCGTCGCGCACATGCTCTACCTGGATCATGGAAAAGCGATGTGCGGCGAACAGGTCAGCATGTTTTTAGGAAAACATTTTCTGATTACACTCCAGGAGGAAGCGGAGTTCGATGTGTTTGAGCCGGTGCGCGCCCGGATTCGCGCGGCTAACGGCACCATCCGCAAAATGGGCGCGGACTATCTCGCCTATGCGCTGCTCGATTCGATTATCGATCATTATTACCCGGTGCTCGAAAGCGTGGGAGCGAAGATCGACTTGATCGAAGACAACCTTGTCGAGCTTCCCGCCGCGAGCCCGGTCGGCGATCTTCACGGACACAAGCGGGCGCTGACCCACATCCGGCGCTTCATCTGGCCGGTCCGGGATTTGGTTAATTTTCTCATCCACGAAGAGAGCGGGCTGGTGACGAAGGGGACGAAAGTCTATCTGCGCGATTGCTACGATCACACCGTCCAGCTGATGGATTTGGTCGAGAGCTATCGCGACGTTTTGTCGGGGCTGATGGAATTGTATCTCTCCGCCGTCGGCATCCGGACCAATGAGATCATGCGAGTTCTGACGGTGGTGACGTCCATCTTCATTCCGTTGACCTTTATCGCCGGCGTTTACGGGATGAATTTCCAGCGGGAAGTAGATGGAAAAAAACTGCCATGGAACATGCCCGAGCTTTTTCATCCCTACGGCTACATCGGCTGCTGGGTTTTGATGCTGGCCGTCGCCATTTTCCAAATCGTCTATTTCAAAAAGAGACGCTGGCTGTAGCGGGCAATTCCCTTGAGGCTTGATTGCTGCTGCGTTTGATTGGTGATGATGCGCCGCAGCCTCCTGTTATTATTTGCGCTAATCCCCATTGCCCAAGCCGAACGCATCAACCAGGAAGGCCGCATCCTTGGCCCGGCGCCGACCGTCACGGCACCGACTTTGTTCAATACCACGGCCGCCGACGCGATCGTTGCCGCGATGCAGATCATGCCGCGCGATAACCCGTGGAACGAAGATATCTCGCGCCGACCGCTTCTGGCGAATTCCGACGCGATGATCGCCCAAATCACCAGCGACCTCAGCGCGAACCGGCGCACACTTCGTCCGTTTTATGAAATGAATTACGTGCTCGTGCCGGACAATCAGCCGCGTGTCACCGTTCCGTTTTTCAATTATCCCGATGAATCCGATCTCGATGGCGGCACTTATCCGAACGGCCGGTATCCATTCCCGACGAACCTGCCGGTCGAGACCTGGCCGCGCGGAACCGGCAATCTGACTTTGCAACAATGGCAGCAGGACGTGAACAACACCGGCGGCGATCGCCATGCGATCGTGGTGGCGCCTGGCGTTGGCTCGATCTGGGAAACGTGGCTGACGAAATTAACGAGCACCGGCTGGCAAGCCTCGAACGGCGCGAAGTTTAATCTCAATTCAAATGCGCTTCGTCCGGCCGGCTGGACATCCGGAGACGCAGCCGGCCTGCCGATGTTTCCCGCGCTCGTTCGCTACGATGAATGCGAGCGCGGGATGGTGGAGCACGCGTTGCGCATTGTCGTCGCGAAATCGCGGCGCGAATATATTTATCCGGCCACGCACTACGCTTCTTCGATTCCGGCGACCTCGATCAACTATCCGGCGATGGGCCAGCGCGTTCGCCTCAAAGCCAGTTTCGTCATTCCGGATAGCTGGACGATCGAAGAGAAAGCCGTCTTGCGTGCATTGAAAAAATACGGAGCGCTCGTGGCCGATAATGGGGGGTTCTTCTCGGTCTCGGTTTGTCCGGACGACCGCTTCGCCGCGAACGCGTTCGATCATCTCTCGACTATTGGCATAAGCAATTTCGAGGTGATTCAAACCACCGGCCCGGCGGAAGGGCCGCGATCGCCCGGCGCGCCGGCGGTCGATGCCGGACCAGACCAATTCCTTGAAGCGCCGGCAACTATTTCTCTCAACGCTGCCGTCAATGATCCTTCCGGAAAAGCCGCGCTGCTTTGGAAGGTGTATTCCGGCCCCGCAGGTGTCGCGCTCGCGAACGCGAATCAAGCGAGCACGACCGCGACAATCAGCACGCCGGGCACTTACACTTTCGTGTTCAGCGCCGACGATGCGGTCCACGCGGTGGCCTATGATGCTGTGGTCGTCCGCGTGACGGGCCACGATGCGCTCGCGAATATCTCGACGCGCGTTCAGGTCGGAACATCGAACAACGTTGCAATTGCCGGTTTCATTGTTGTCGGAAATGCGGCGAAGCAAGTGGTCGTGCGTGGACTCGGGCCATCGCTCACGGGAGCCGGCGTGCTAGGCGCGTTAGCCGACCCAGTTCTGGAACTCCATGGTGCAGACGGCGCCTTATTGCTGCGGAATGACGACTGGCAGGAGACGCAGGCGCAGGCTTTGAGCGACGCGGGCTTTGCGCCGACGAACAATTTCGAGTCGGCGCTTTTGACGACTCTCTCGCCCGGCATTTACACCGCCATTTTGCAAAGCAACGACGGTTCGCCTGGGATCGGTCTTCTCGAGGTTTACGATCTGCAGCAGAGTCCTTCGTCAAAGCTCGCGAACATCAGCACGCGCGGCTTGGTTGGTACAGGGCAGAACGTCATGATCGGCGGCACGATCGTAACGGGACCGGATGCGGGACGAGTGGTCTTTCGCGCGCTTGGTCCATCGTTGGCCGCTAACCAGATCGCGAATCCTCTGAGCGATCCGCAGCTCGAAATTTTCAACGCAAACGGAAACAAGATCGGCGGGAACAATAACTGGAAGGACACGCAGTCTGGCCTCATTGCTGCGACCGGTCTCGCGCCCACCAACGATCTCGAATCCGCGATCCTGATCGACTTGAGCCCGGGCGCTTACACCGCCGTTGTCAGCATCGCCAGCGGCGCGGCCGGCGTCGGCCTCGTCGAAGCTTATCATTTGCAATAGCGCTCGCGCGGCCGACGCGCGATGATCAAGCGCGATGCAAACGGTGAGGGGACTTCATCATGTCACGGCCATTGCCGGGCCGGCGCAGGAGAATCTCGATTTCTACGCGGGCGTGCTCGGCATGCGGCTCGTGAAAAAGAGCGTGAACCAGGATGATCCCGGCACTTACCACCTTTTCTACGCGGACGCGGAAGGTCATCCCGGAACCGACCTGACATTTTTTCCGTGGGCGCAAATGGCGCCGAGCCGAGAAGGTCATGGCCTGAGCAGCGAAGTCTCGCTCGCGGTGCCGCCGGGCAGTCTCGTTTTCTGGAGCGCGCGATTGCAGCGATACGGCGTGACAATGTCGCCCGCGGAAGTGCGCTTCGGCCGGCAGGTGTTGCCGCTCCGGGATCCGCACGGACTTCATGTGGCACTGGTGGAGAGCGGGGATTCGTTAGGCCGACCCTTTTCACCGTGGGATCAGAGTCCGATCGCGGTCGAGCATCAGATCCGCGGTTTGGAAAGTGCGCGGCTGATCGAGCGCGATCTTGCACGCACGACTTCGTTTCTATCGAACGCCATGGGTTTCACCCTTCTCGGCAGCGAAAACGGCTGGCATCGCTACAGCATCGGCGAAGGCAAATCCGGGAACTACGTTGACCTCAATGAAATGCCGACCGCCGGCCGCGGCGCGTGGGGCACCGGCAGCATTCATCATCTCGCCTGGCGGGTTGACGACGAAGCGCATCAGCTCGCCGTTCGCCAGCGCGTGATCGACGGCGGTTCGCGACCCACGCCGGTCATCGATCGTTTTTGGTTCAAGTCGGTTTATTTTCCCGAGCCCGGCGGCGTCCTCTTCGAGCTCGCAACCGATGGCCCCGGTTTCGGCGTCGATGAAGATCCCGCGCATCTCGGCGAATCGCTGGTCCTTCCCCCGTGGCTGGAGCCAGAGCGCGCGAGCATCGAAGCGGTCCTGCCAAAGCTCAAAATGCCGGCGGCGTAGGCGCGCGTTCTCTCAACCCTGCAACGTTAGGGACTTGTAACGTCATAGCGGGTTCAGTTATGAATTCCGCCATGTCGCCGCGCCCAACCATTTTCATCTCCGCCGTCAGCAAAGAATTGCGGAGCGCGCGGCAGCTCGTCGCCAACACTCTGACCTTCCTCGGTTACGAGCCGGTCTGGCAGGATATTTTCGGAACCGAGACGGGCGATCTCCGCCAGATGTTGCGCACCCAGATCGATCAATGCAAAGGCGTCGTCCAGCTCGTCGGCCAATGCTACGGCGCGGAGCCGCCCACGCCCGATCCGGAATACGGCCGCGTGAGCTACACGCAATACGAAGCGCTCTACGCTCGGAAGAAGGGGATCAAGGTCTGGTACCTTTTCATGGACAAGAGCTTTCCGATCGATCCGCACGAACCGGAACCGGAAGAGATTCAGCAATTGCAGACGGCGTATCGCAACGTCCTGAAGGTCGATACCCATTTGTTTCATCCGCTGGCGACTCGGGAAGCCCTCGAAGCCGGGGTGCTGAAGCTGCGCGACGATCTCACCCAATTGCGCAAGGGCGCGAAACGTTGGGCCTGGGGAATAGCAGCCTTGCTGATCTTCGTTGCTCTCGTGGTGCTCTTTCTGGTGTGGGGGCAGGGCCGGCTGTCCACCAAGATGGACAAAAGCCAGGCGACGCTGGAGAAGATCGCCGACCGTTTTGAAGCGCTTTCCTCCAACGGTGGCGTCATCGCCAACGCGAAGACGCCGGAAGAGCATTATCACAATGCGCGCATCCACGAACTGGGCGGCAACTTTTCCGCCGCCCGCAAAGAATACGCTGACTATCTCTTCTCCAATCTCGAGGCGATCGATCCGTGGCTAAGTTATCTGGCCATGTTGAAATCGGCCGAGGGCAAGGCGGGGGCGATCGAGGCGATGCGTTATCTCGGTGATAAGCTCAAGCCACCCACCGTTTCTTACCAGACCGCGATGGCCCTCCTCGAAGATGGCGACGCGCGGATCGCGAAACTGACGGCGCTTGCCGAAAAGAATCCCGATTTCGGTCCACTGCCGTGGCTCATCAGCCAGGAGTTTTCCGAGGCGCGGAAGGGTGATCAAACCCTGGCGGACAAGCGCGCGGAGAAGGAGTGGCTGGAAAAGTTCCGGGCCGCGCATGCCAAGGGAAAATTCGAGAAATTCTTCATCGACAAAAAGGAAGCGCAGAGATGGATCGAGACCGGAGAACAACGTTGGGCCAGCCTGACCAGCACCCCCGATAAAGTTTTGGAGAACCCGATAACGCTGATGGCCCAATCATCGAATAGCGGATGGGCGATCGTTTTCACTCTCACGGATTTCAAGGCGAAGGAGCTTTTCTACAAGCTGGATGGGAAAGGGGACTTCGTTTCCACGGGCCACCTGCCGATGAAAAACGCGCAGACTGGTCTGCCCATGATCCAGTCGTACGTGCCGCTGCCGAATCTTCCGCCGGGCGAACACACGGTGGAAGCGAAATACGTCGACAAGAACGACAAGACCAACGGGCCTTACACGCTGAAATTTTCCACGCAGGGCGAGCAAATCGCCCAGACCAAGATGGTCCTCAACATGACCGCGGGTTCATGGCTCTCGTTTCGCGACTACGACGGCAAGGTCCTGCTCTATTTCACCCACCTCACTTCGAATAAAGGCGCGATCAAGGAGATCCGGTATTCCTTGAACAGCGACAAGGTGGATCAAATCTACAAGCCGATGTCGATTCAGGGGACCGAACTACCTTTCATTTACGTCCCGGAGGCGACCCAGTTCGCCTGTGTGCAGGTCACGTTCACGGACGGGACCGTGTCGGCCGTGCAAAAAATCGTGCGACAGAAGTAGCTCGCGCTACACCGGCTCCAGCGACAGCCGCTGCGCAGGTCAAGATCGCGACGCGCGCTTCAGCATTTAACGAGAATAAAGTGAGCGACCGCGAGCCCACTGTAGCTCCGCTCGCATAGAAAAGGTGGACGGCAAATACTCACAACGTAAATCGCAGCGCGGCTCGCGATTCTCTGCATCGCCTGGTTAGGCGCGTTCGGTCGATGGGCGCTGACTGGGTGAAGCATGGAGTGACGACCGCAGCGCAGCCGGAAAGCGCAAAACCGCGATTAGATAGTTGAGGGCGAATACCGAGAACCACGCAACGGGCACGAAAACGAACCCTGCCGCACGAGCATCGACCGCGAAGACAGAGATGATCGCCGAGACGATGACAATCATAGCTGTCACAACGAAAAAGAAGCGCTTGAAAGAGATCGAATACTGAACCTCGAGGTCGTCATCAGACTGTCGAAACGCGACAGAACCCGAGTCGATCGGAACAAGCAGATTCCAGTTGCCGACGAGGCGGAGGAAGCGAACGCCAAAGTCGATCCGATCTGCGCCGACCGCGATGCTGCTAGCCTTGGTCTCTCGAAGCAGCGCTTCAACTGCGCCAACCGCGCGCGACATGTCGGTGCGTTCAACCCTGATACGTCCATGCGCTGATAGCGGAAACGACATAGCGCCTAACGAGAACTAGATCGGAAGACCCCGCATTTGAAGGCGGGGTTCTTCCAAATATCAGGGTTGCGTTGCGGGGGAAAAGCTTCCAAACCGGGGGCCATCATGCGCAAACTAACGCCCGGCATTTAGTGTCACAAGGCGAAACTCCAGACGTGGATGGTGACACCATCCCGCCAGGGAATCGCGATGGTCACTTCGTTCGCGGTTTCAATTCCGCATCGAAGAATTCCATGATGCGGGTTTGCCGGCGCAGGCGCAGCATTGGCTCGCTCACCATGTGGGTGCCAAGCAGCGGCAGAAAGTTGAAGGTCTTACCGGCGTTGAAGAGCGCGTCGGATAGCTGCATCGAGTGCTGGGCGTAAACATTGTCATCGGTCAGGCCATGAATGAGCAAGAGCGGCTGGCGTAAATCTCCCGCGTAGGTCAGGACGTTGCTGGCCCGATATCCATCTGCATTTTCCGCCGGCAGCCCGAGATAACGCTCCGTGTAATGGGTGTCGTAGTTTTCCCAGGTCACGACCGGCGCGCCGGCCACGCCGCAGCGAAAAATATCTGGGCGTCGACTCACCGCCATCGCCGAGAAATATCCGCCGAACGACCAGCCGACGACTCCAACCCGTTTGAGATCCATCGCCGGCTCCCGTTTCGCGAGCGCCTGCAAACCAGCGATCTGGTCGGCCAGCGCCACATCGATCAGGTTGCCCCGGATCGCGCGTTCCCAATCGCGGCCATGTCCCGGCGTGCCGCGTCCATCAAGCGCGACGACGATGTAACCGCGGTCCGCCATCCATTGGTCGATCATGTAGCGATCGGGCTGCGCCACCACCTGCTTGTGTCCGGGGCCGGCGTAGACATCGAGGATGACCGGATAACGATTTCCTTTCTTGAAATCACGGGGCCGGACGATCGCCGCGTCCATAGCTTGCGCGCCGTCCGTTCGCGTCAGCTCAATCTTTGGCAGGCTGGAGGGCCGCTCGGCCACGGAAGGTAATGAGCAAACTTTGCCGCCATCGGAGGAACGCAGCACTTCCCATCCGGTGCGTCCATCGACGAGGTCGAAGCGATGGAGGAATTGATCTTTGCTTTCCCCGAAGGTAGCGTCGTGCCGGCCGGCTTCAGTCGTTAGGCGGCGCGGCTCCGCGGTTTTCTCGAGCGCGAACCGGAAAAGATGGCGCTCCCGTGGGTCCGAGCCACCGCTAACGACGACCGACCGGTCGGCTTCGTTGAAGTCGATAAACTGATCGAAACCGAAATTGGTGGGCGTAACAGGATTTATGATCGAACCATCCGCCGCGTGCCTTTCGAGCTGCCAGCCGCCGTTGCGCTCTGTCGTCCAAAGAAACTCGTGCCCGTCCTTCGACCAAACCGGAACCGGTTTGTGATCGAGATTTAGCCAGGCCGCGTCCTTCTCGCGGAGCAGTGCGCGGGTCGCGCCGGTAGCCAGATCGACCGTGAGCAAAACCTCTTCCTGCTGCGCTCGATTTTGCACGAGGACGCAAAGCGGTGCGGCGGCTTCCTTCCAAACCACGCGCGCAAGATAAGGAAACTTCTCACGATCCCACTCGATCCACCGAGTGGCGCCGCCGCCGCGCGCGATGAGACCAAGCCGGACCTTGGCGTTGTTGGTGCCGGCGCGTGGATAGAAATTTTTCGCCGGCGTCGTTTCCGGATGCAGCGGATCGGCGATAAACCGGCTTTCGACTCCGCTGTTGTCGGTCTCCTGGTAAATGATCGATTGCGAATCCGGCGCCCACCAGAAACCGTGATGCCGATCCATTTCTTCCTGGGCCACGAACTCAGCCACGCCATGCTGGAGCGTTTCGTTCGCGCCCGACGTTAGCGCGACATCGCTCTGAGTTTCCAGTTCGATGACATGCAGTTCCCCACCACTGACCGCGGCAACCGCGCGGCCATCCGGCGAAAAAAACGGATCGATCCAGCTCCGTCCCGGCAATTCGGTCACGTGAGAATCGGAGCGCGTAATCACATAAAGCTTGCTCGAGAGCGCCACGAGAATTTTCGTGCCGTCTTTCGACAACTGAAAACTAGTAAAGCCTCGCAAGCTCTGCCGTTCGCGCTCGCGCCGGCTACGTTCTTCGGCCGTCAGTTTTTCTTCAGCGCCCTGGAGCAATTTCTCCGGAGTCAGGATTTCGCGCAGGGCGCTGTCCGCGATCGTGAACTCGTAGAGCCGCAGGACCGGATCGCGCGCGCCACCGCGGAGGAAGATCACGGCTTTGCCGTCCGGCGTGAGCTGAGGCGAGACGGGCTGGCCTAACGAATAATTTCGCGTTTCGACCAGCTCACGAAAGTAACGCAAGTCGGCTGACTCCTGTTCGGCGGCGCCGGCGGTGAGGCCGGTCAACGTCAAAAGGATCAGCGCGAAGGCGGCGGGGCGGGGGAGAGAATGAAATCGCATTCTCACGCTTTCAACCACCGCGACAGCTTTGCAAATGCGGAATAGGCAAAGAAAAGCGGCAGAGCGTGGCATCACTCTGCCGCATTCCTGTAATCGCACGCCCGCTCAGACGGGCTCAAAAGATCGAACCTCAGAACTCGAGCTGAAGGTCCTTCTCGCAAAAATCGAATCTTACCGGTTTGCCCTCTTCGCCGCTTTCCCAGACCGCCTTGAACCACTGGTGGCAGGAGCCGCTGTTGGTGGATTCATCCCACACCAGAGTCATGGTTTCTCCCGGCTTGATGCCCTTTCCGATATCGAAGAAGCCGTATTCTTTCCCATCCTCGGAAACGAGGATTTTCGTGATCAACTCCTTCGTGGTGTTTTTAACTTTGAAAGAGTATTCGTCGGCTGCGAAGGCAACGGGCGGAACAAAGGTCGTGACCAGGAGCGCGCACCCGACGAGCATGGCTTTTCCAAATCGATTTTTCAGATTCATAATTCTTTTTAGTTGGGTTTGTTGTTTTGCTAACAGCGGGATTCTATTGCGCGACCCCTTTGCCGCAACCTCAATCAAGGATTCCGGGTCAGCCGATTACGGCGGGAGGGGAGGCGGTT
Source organism: Verrucomicrobiota bacterium (assembly GCA_041167565.1). Classification (GTDB taxonomy): domain Bacteria; phylum Verrucomicrobiota; class Verrucomicrobiia; order Chthoniobacterales; family UBA10450; genus AV80. Next base: position 12,315 of record JBEEHU010000084.1, read on the forward strand.
TGGCGGCGGTTGGCGGAAGAGGGGGGGGGCACCGCGCCCGAGTGGCGGGCCACCTTGTCGTATTCGGGTTGCGTGGACATCATTTTGATCATGCCGCTTACGACCCCTTCGTCGCGTTTCCACAAGTAGGGTAAATGAGGTGTTCGTTCGTTGAACACGGTAATCAATTCAGGAAAATCCCCCAAGTTGTGATCCACTTTGAAAGCCCGGCCCCTTATGGTGTCGGCCGAAAAAAATCCCACGATCGTGGTTTCGCCCGCACTCCGCGATACTGTTTGCTCGTAGTTCGTGCCGGTGACTTCGTCCCAGCGATACTCTTCCCGTCGAGCGCCAAGACGTTTGCTCTCGGTTGCAACCGAGAAGCCGGAGGGCGTGCACTGGATGGTTTGACTGGTCTGGTTCCGGTGGAGGTAAATCGCGAAACCGATTCCGCCACAGAGAACCACGGCGCCGAGACCCGCGAAGGCGCGTTTGAATTCGAAGTCCACGCCCAGGAGGATCGCTCCAAGGCCGATGCAAAGGAAAACGAGACCGACTGCGGCTAAAAATCCGCCGACGAGAAATGGAAGCCATTTCCCTAAGGCAGTTGGTTTGTATTCTCGTGGCAGCTGGACCATGTGGAACTTGGTTGGTTGGCAGCCTTTATGGCCGAAAAATTGGCTTCAATAAAGCCGATAATCGACCACGCGCCACTGGCCGGCTTCCTGGCTGAGGATCACGCGCTCGGCCGCGAGTTTTTTGTTTTCGAACGAGGTCCGGAAAAGAATGCTCTCGTAACGGCCGTCTGGCGATCCCGTCAATTTGCGCGTAAAGGCCGCGCCGATAAATGAGCGCGAAAGCATTCGTCCAAAAGGCGCGCGCCGGCCTTCCATCGACCGGATGAATTGTTCTTCCGTCGTGCTTGCGCGGAGCCGGGCCGATTCCATCGCGTACGCCGGCGCATATTTTCCGGCGTCGATCAGCGCCAGCCACTCCAGGGCCGCGGCGCCCGCCTCTTTTTCGCGGACACGCTTTTCAGCGAGCGATTTGGAGACGGAATGATGGAAGGCACAGCCTTGAAGCAGGAGAACGAAAAGGAGAACCAAACCGCGCCGCATTTCCCGAGGGTTTAACGAGTGGAACGCGATACCTCAATGGAAAACATCATTCCTTGCCGGCGGGGGCTGGGGGGAACAGCCAACGGCCAAGGGGACAGCCCTATTTCCGGTACAACGAGTCTTCGTCGGCTACTACGACAAACCGGAACCGAAGTTCGAAACTTTCTTCGGCGGCCCCAGAATCGTGGGCCTAGCGCGGCTCCAAAAAGCCAGGCACCGCTACTTCTTCGCTTCGAAGACCGGAAGATACTGGGCGAGGTTTTCCTCTTTCAGTTTTTCGACGGGGACGAACCGAAGAGCGGCGGAGTTCATGCAGTAACGCATGCCGGTAGGCGCAGGGCCGTCGTCGAAGAGGTGCCCCAGATGCGCGTCGCTCGATTTCGAACGAATCTCCGCGCGCACGCCAAACGAGTGATCGACTTTCTCGACCACGGAATCGGGCTGGATTGGTTTCGTGAAACTCGGCCACCCGGTTCCGCTCTCAAATTTGTCGAGCGAGCTGAAGAGCGGCGCACCGCTGATGACGTCGACATAAATGCCGGCGCGATGGTTGTTCCAATATTCATTTCGGAACGCCGGTTCGGTGCCGCTTTCGCGGGTAACGTGATATTGCAACGGCGTAAGCCGGGCGCGTAACTCGGCATCGGCGGCGGTTCTTGGGGCGTCGGGTTTCGGTTCCTGCGCATGGCTCAAAAACACGAATGCCAGTCCGACGATCGCGACGCTCAAGAGCGCGAAAAACAGGACGGATCTTGGGGAACGCCTTTTTGAAACGGAAGAAGCGGTCATGATTGTTTGTCTCTCGCAGGAGACCGGCCGTTCATTTATTCCCCGGCGGAAAATTGGCTTTGGGAGCGCCGCGCCCTTATTTCGGCGTTTACGCTTTGGGCCGGAACAGCGAAATGTATTCGGCGTAGCCTTCTTCCTTGAGCTTTTCTGCCGGGATAAAGCGCAGGGCCGCTGAATTCACCTGGTAACGTAAACCGGTCGGAGGCGGACCATCCTTAAAAAGATGGCCGAGATGCGAATTGCTTTTGGCCGCGCGCAATTCTGTGCGCTCCATCCCGAAACTGTGGTCGATCTTTTCCACGACGTGCTCGGGCCCGATCGGTTTCGTGAAACTGGGCCAGCCGATGCCGCCATCGAATTTGTCCGTCGACGAGAAGAGCGGCTCGTTCGTGATGATGTCCACATAAATGCCCGGCCGATAATTGTCCCAATGGGAATTTCGAAACGCCGTTTCCGTCCCATTCTCGCGAGTGACGTGGTACTGCTCCTGGGTCAGTTGCCGCCGGAGTTGGGCGTCGGAAGGAACCGGCAGGATGACGGGCTGCGTCCTTTCGAGAATTTTCTTTTCGCGGCTATGGCTCCAGAGAAGCAAACCGATGCCGAGCCCGACGGCGACGATGAGCCCAAGCCCCAGAGTCAGTCGTGAAGCCCACGAGGACGGATGTTCGATCCTGGTCATGAAGAAAGAAGAGTAGAACGATTAATGTCGATCGCTAGTCTCATCCTGCCGGCCGGCCTCGGTCACGCGAATGGAACGGCGGAAGACGAGCAGACCGAGCGGGCCACTGCGTCGGCGCGCAGTTCGGGCTTGCTGCGCATGAGGCTGCTGCTTTAAGTGGTTCGGTCATGCGTTTCAATCTGCCAGCTAGCTAAAATGGCGTTAAGCAGATTTTGGGTCGTTCTTTTCCTCGCTTCGATCACCTATCTCCTCGTCCTGCTCTTTAGCGGCCGATTCTACGCCATTGAATTTGCCGTGAATGGCAAGAAGGACGAGCCGCTGCTGCAACGGGAGTTTTACCTCGACCAAGCGTCGCCGGAATTGCGGAGCGGCTTGCAGAGCGCGTCCGACCATCCGGTCACGATCGGCGGCGAACAATACAAGATCGACAACGGCGTAGTGAAGGTTTACTCCGGCAAACAAGCCGCGGACGGAATTTTGCCGACGTGTAAGAGCACCATCCTCGATCTCCTTTTGCCGCTGATCGCGTACCTGTCGTTCTTCAGCGGCATCCTGCAATTGCTGATCGACAGCGGCGCTTCGGAACGCGTCGCGAAACTTCTCAGTCCAATTTTCGTTCGTGTTTTTCCCGAAGTGCCGCGCGGCCACCCATCGATCTCGTATATGACGTTGAACTTCGCTGCGAATTTTCTCGGCCTCGACAGCGCGGCGACACCGTTCGGCTTAAAGGCGATGGAGAGTCTGCAAGAGCTGAACAAGGACAAGGCCCGCGCGAGCAACCCGCAGATCATGTTTCTGTGTTTGCACGCGGCCGGGCTTACGCTCATCCCGACGTCGATCATCAGTTATCGCGCGGCGCAACACGCCGTCAACCCGGCGGACGTGATGCTGCCTTGCATCATTACCTCATTCATCGGCACGGTCGCAGCGCTCGTCCTCGTCGGCATTCGCCAGCGGATCAATTTGTTTAACGCCACCATTGTCGTTGCCATCGGCGGCATCGTTGGCGTTATCGCGGCATTGCTTATTTACATCACGCGGCTCGATCTCATCAGTAAAAGCCATTTCACCGGCAATCTCTCCAACAGCGTATTGCTCGGTCTTATCCTGGTAATTCTTGGTTATAGCTTATGGCGTGAGAGAGAATTCGCCGCCAAAGGCACCACCATTTTCAATTCGTTCGTCGAAGGCGCCTACAACGGCCTGACGGTCGGGCGCATTATCTTCCCTTATATTCTCGGTATGCTGGTCGCGATCTCGCTTTTTCGGAATAGTGGATTGTTCGAGATGTTGGCGGCCGGGCTGGCGTGGATCTTTCGCGCCTTCCACGTGAACGAACAGATCGTGAATGCGCTGCCCATCGCGATTCTTCGGCCTTTTAGCTCAGCCGGCAGTCGCGGATTCCTCCTCGACGCCATGGGGACATACGGCGCGGACTCCTTTTCTGGCCGGCTCGCCTGCGTCTTTCAATGCGCAGCCGAGACCACCTTCTATGTTATCGCCGTTTACTTCGGTAGCGTGAAGATCAAGCACACGCGATATGCCCTAAGCACCATGCTCATCGTTGACCTGATCTGCGTCGCCGCTGCCATCTTCGTCTGCCTCGCATTTTTTCAATTGTCGGCAGGCGCTCCAGTCGCGCCTTAACTGACTCGCTGAGAAGCGATTCTCAGATCATGTTCGCGATAAACTCGCGCGCGTTGAATAGCGCGAGGTCTTCGAGCTTCTCGCCGGTGCCAACGAATCGCGTCGGCAGCCCGAGCTCGTCCTGGATCGCGATGACGATTCCGCCTTTGCCGCTTCCATCCAGCTTCGTCACGATCAATCCCGTCAGCCCGACCGATTGATGGAACTCGCGCGCCTGGGCGAGGGCGTTGCTGCCGGTGGTCGCGTCCACCACGAGCAAGGTTTCGTGCGGCGCCTTGTCGTCCTGCTTCGCGAGGCTGCGTTTCACTTTGCTCAGCTCCGCCATCAAATTGCTCTTGGTGTGAAGACGTCCGGCGGTGTCGCAAATCAGGAACTCGATATTGCGGCGGTCGGCGGCCTCGTAGGCTTCGTAGCAAAGCGAGGCGGGATCGGCGTTGTATTGCCCGCGAATCATCTCCACACCGAGCCGCTCCGCCCAAATCCCGAGCTGTTCGATTGCCGCGGCGCGAAATGTATCCGCGGCGACGAGCAGGACGCTATGCCGGTTTTTTTTAAAATAATGCGCAAGCTTGGCGGTTGACGTTGTCTTGCCCGTGCCGTTGACGCCGACGATCAGAAGGACCTTTGGTTTCGCGGGTAACGGCGTTATCGGAAGCGGCGCGAGCGGCAGGATCCGGCCGATCTCTTCGCGGGCAACTTCCGCGATGTCCGCCGCGGTGATGCTGCTTCGTTGCGCGCGCTCCTGGAGCGCTTTGATGATCCGCAAAGTCATCGGCACCCCGAGGTCGGCGCGAATGAGCATTTCCTCGAGCTCATCCCAATCGAGCGGTCGGCCGGTGAATTTTTGGACGAGGGATTTAAGAAAGTTCATTCGGTGCGAAATGCAGACAGGAATTCTGTCTACTCGTCTGCCGCTGGTTTTGGCGCCGCTTCGCGCAAAGGCCGCGTGAGATCGTCTTTCACCCGATCGAGAATCCCATTCACGAACCGGCCGGAATCGGGTCCGCCAAAGGTTTTGGCCAGCTCGATCGCTTCGTTGATGGAAACGACCGGCGGGATGTCCTCGCGGTAAAGCATCTCAAAAATCGCGAGCCGCAAGACGTTTCGATCCACCGCGGAGATGCGATGGAATTCATAGTTGTCGCAATACTTCCGGATGCGGTCGTCGATTTCCGGCAGGTGCGCGATCATACCGTCGATCAGAGGCTGCGCGAACTCGCGAACGCGCGGAGTGGCCGGACAAAATTCCCAGAATTCGTCCATCTGCTCGGGCGCGCCGTCGCCGTGCAAATCGCGCCAGAAATGAAATTGCACTGCCGCCTGCCGGGCGATTCGCCTTTTCCCCATAAGATTATTTCGCCCGCAACTTTCCGATGACCTCGGAAACTTCCACGGCGGCTCGCGCCGCTTCGGTGCCGCGGTTGATCTCCGATCCAAGGCAGCGCTCCCGCGCCTGCTCTTCATTCTCCAAACTCAGGACGGCATTGATCACGGGCACGCCGAGCTCGAGCGCGATCTGCTGCAGCGCATCGGTTACGGAATGCGCGAGATTCTGAGCGTGACTTGTCTTGCCCTGGAGAATCACTCCCAGGGCCAGGATCGCGTGCGCGCGTTTCTTCAAAGCGATTTCGCGTACGACGACCGGAATCTCAAACGCGCCCGGAACCTGATGAATGGAAAGGTCTGCCGACGGCGCAAGTCCCCGCAGTTCCGCGACCGCATGATCGACCAGGCCCTGAACGTAAGGCCGGTTGAACAAACTCGCGACGATCGCGAAGTGACGTTTGCTGCTGGAAACTCGTGGTCGTGCTGGGCTGGCTTTCGACATTCTGGATTTTGGGTAGCGGTCCTCCAAGATGCGCCTTTTTCGTATATCCCAAAGGGCGAATTCAACGAGAGCCGCCGCATTTTGACCCCGCCAGCGCTGGTTTTCCCCGCCGATCACTTGCAAGATTAGCCATACTGAGTAAAAAAAGCTTGAGTTGCTCTTAGGAGTTCTACTTAATCGGCCCCAGCGTTTGTGATCCAAGCGCCTAACGACAGCAATAACCAACGACCTAGTCCAATCCGAAAGGAATCTCGAATGAAACTAACACCACTACAGAGGATCACCGCCTGCGTCCTTCTGGCCAGCGTAACGATGGCTTCGAATGTATTCGCAGCCAATGTTCACCTTAATCCGCGTACTCCCACATTCATCGATAACGGCACAACCCTTACCGCCCTGGGGAGATTAGTCGGCCTGGGCAACGGCGATCTTACCATTACCCTTACTGCGACGGGAACGCCCTCCGTTACCTGCACCAATCAGGGCGGAAATGCGGCGCCGGGACAGAATCCATCCGAGGTCACCGTGTCGGGGAGCCAGAACATCTCCGCCAGTGAAATCAAGAATGGCCAGGTCTCGTTCGATGTGACGACGTCGGGCCCGGGTCAGTTGACTGGCAAACAAGGCGGCTGCCCGAATAATACCTGGACGGCGACGATCACTGACGTGGCCTTCAAGACCGCGACACTCACCGTGGTGCAAGGCGGCAAGGTCGTCCTGCAACAGACCTTTACTCTTTGATCTGAGTTACGATATGGGGAGGGGCACCGGTCCGGTGCCCCTTTCTTTTTCACCCCATGGCGTCGCATTTCCTTTTCCGGAAATTTTCCCTGCCGGTTGCGGCGATTTTACTTAGCGGCTGTAAGCCATCGGCGCAGTCGACGCCTCCGCTCGCCAAAGAACTCCCGTCACCTGCGGCCGCCCGCTCATTGGTGACAGTGGCGGCAACAACAAGAGAGACGTCTCTCTACGATCCCCGATTATTGCCCCGGCTTCGCCTGCGCGAACGCCGTCTGCGAACCCGCTTTCAGCTCGACCTTCGCGATCCGGAACTGATCCGGGCGGAAAACAAATTACGCGGCGCTCTGGCTCAGTACCCGGCCGCGAATGAAGAAACGCGAATCAATATTGAAGAGCATATTGCCGAGCTGGCCGAAGCTGGCGTCTCAAAGCAGGACATTGTCGCGACCCTCGGGGCAATGTTTGCGATGGAAAATTCCATTCCGGTGAAACTCTCCATTCTGAATGAGTTTTACTACATTCAGGATCCATCTGTCCTCGAGCATGTGACCGCCGCACTGTCGCCCAACCAACCGTTGGATGTGCGCGACGAAGCAATTTCCGTCGTGCGAGACATGGGCGATCAGCGCGCCATCCCATCGTTGTGGCCATTGCTTGCCGATCCAGACGACAACATTCGCGACGACGCGCAAGGGGCGATCGACGCAATTATCGCGCGGACGGTCTCGACCGCACGCTGATGCGGGCGCACCGGCCTACGATCGCGGCTCGCCTTTAAGGGCGGCCTCGATCGCCTTTCGCAGACCGGGCAAGTTCAGGCTGCCCGGCGGCACCGCTTGCTGATTCAGAAAAACGGTGGGTGTGCTCGTTACCCCGATTTTCATTCCTTCCTCCCGATCGGTTTCCACCCGGGCCTTAACTTTTTCGCTTTCGATGTCCTTCTTGAAGCGCTCGAGATTCAATCCAAGCACCCCGGCGTAAGCGTCAAACAATACCCGCGGCTCAGGCGAGTTGGTCCAACTGGATTGTTCTCGATAGAGCAGATCATGCATCTCCCAAAAGTGCCCTTGCAGAGCGGCGGCTTCAGACGCGTCTGCTGCCTCGCGGGCATGCGCGTGACCTGTGAGCGGGAAGTGACGAAAAACGATGCGCACCCGCACATGATAATCGCGCTCGAGCTGATTGATGACGCCTGCCAGCGTGCCGCACGCGCGACATTCGAAGTCGGCAAATTCCTCGACAGTAACGGGCGCCTCGGCGGATCCACGAACGTGCATCGTTGATTCGTCGCCGGCTATTTTCGAGGAAGTGAGACGCGGAAATTGCCTTGCCCGGTAGAACATTGTTGCGCCGACGCCGCCCATGATTGCGACCGCGGCGACGATGACGAACGGAAGATATCGCTTCATTGAGAGATCAAGGAATCTCTCGCCCTACCATTCTCTCTTCACAGCGTGTGCCCCATTTTCGTTCGCTTGGTCTCGAGGTATTTGGCGTTGTGCGGATTCGTTTCTGTCCGAATGGGGACCTGCTCGACCATCTGGATTCCGTAACCTTCGAGGCCCACGACCTTCTTCGGGTTGTTCGTGAGGAAACGGAATCTGCGCACGCCGAGATCGAAAAGGATTTGCGCGCCGAGCCCGTAATCGCGCAGATCGGTGGGGAACCCGAGGCGCGCGTTCGCTTCCACCGTGTCGAGGCCTTCCTGCTGCAATTTGTAAGCGTGAATTTTCGCCGCGAGCCCAATGCCGCGACCTTCCTGACGCATGTAAACCAGCACGCCGTTTCCCTCCTCCGCGATTTGCCGGAGCGCAGCGTGCAGTTGATTTCCGCAATCGCAACGGCGTGATCCAAAAACGTCGCCGGTCAAACATTCGCTATGTACCCGCACCAGGGTCGGGCGGGTTTTTGAGATCTTACCCTTAACGAGCGCAAGATGATGGGCGCCATCAAGGGTGGAGCGATAAAGGTGAAGATCGAAGTCGCCGTAATCGGTCGGCAGTTTCACGATTTGCTCGGCTTCCACCAGTTTCTCTTTTAGCCGCCGGTGCGCGATCAGGCTCTGGATTGTGCAGATGCGCAGGCCGTGTTTCTTGCGGAACTCCATCAGTTCCGGGAGCCGCGCCATCGTTCCGTCATCGTGCAGGATTTCGCAAAGAACGCCGGCCGGCTGCAACCCCGCCATGCGCGCCAGGTCCACCGCGGCCTCCGTATGCCCGGCGCGGCGCAGCACTCCGCCATCCTTCGCGCGTAGCGGGAAGACGTGGCCCGGCTGCACCAGATCGTCCGGGGATGATTTCGGATTCGCGATCGTTTGGATAGTCGCTGCCCGATCGTGCGCGCTGATCCCTGTCGTCACGCCCCGCGCCGCATCGACCGACACGGTAAAATCCGTCCGGTACATCTCCCGGTTCTGCGCCACCATCCGCTGGAGCCCGAGCTGTTCCGCCCGCTCATTCGAAATCGGCACGCAGATCAACCCCCGCCCATGCATCGCCATGAAGTTGATCGCCTTCGGCGTGGCCTTCTCCGCCGCCATGACCAAGTCGCCTTCGTTCTCGCGATCCGCATCGTCGGTCACGATCACCAGCTTGCCCGCGGCGATGTCCCTTACTACATCGTCGATCGTGTCGAACTCGAGCTTTGCCGGCGCCTCCGCGATCATGGCCACCAAGTTCGCCCCGCGCCTTACAACGTCAATCAGTTCGCTAGCCGAATTCCAGGAACTTCGTACCGCGGGCGCCGTAGATGTCTGCTGAAAGATATATGCCGTCGCTACCTATTCCCAATTCCCAGGACGCGGATGACGATCTCGATCAACCCTGGTGGGGCAGATGGCTTGGGTTATCAGGCATCGTTCAGGTAACGAAAAAGCGCCGGACTGTGATTGCGGATTGCCGGCGGATGCTTCGGTATGCGCTGGACGAAGGCTGCCAGATCCCGCCGGCGCTGGCGCAAGCTATCACGCAGATCGACCAGTTTCTGATCAAAGCTAACCGCCGCTCGCTTAGCGAGGTCCCGACGGACGTTATCGCTGCTGCGCCACAGAACGTCGTCGTGACCATGCCGACAAATGTTGTCGGTCCCAAGCCGGAGGATGTCATTGCTCCGGCGTCGCAGGACGCTGTCTCTAGTGCACCGCAGGCCATTGTCGGCGCTGGGCCAGAAAGTGTGCCGCCAGCAGCCGACGCGCCGACCGCAAATCCGCTCAGCATTAACGAAGTTATCCTTCAAGCGCACAACGCGCTGTCGAACCTTGTCGCGCCGGCGACGGCGCAGTCACTGCGCGCCACCGACCCGGCGATTGTGTTGTTCGGCCTTCCGCCCATCGCGAAGTTTGCCATAATCGGCGCTGCTGCCTGTACGCTGGCATTTTTGACGGTTGTGTCCAAACCGGTGGTCACTGCGCTGTCAAAACCGAGCGACGAATCGCAGGCGAGCGCCACGCCCACACCCGCTGCCTCGCTTGCCCCGGCCCGTACCGCGACTTCGCCTGCTATCGGAAAGCCCTCTCCTACGCCGGCGCTTTCTCCGGCTAACCTCACACCTACGCCATAACTCATGTCGATCGATCTATCCGCCATGCTTGGAGCCGCGCTGGGCGCCTTCTTCTACATGCTGATAAAACTGCAACCGTTTTTAGAGAATCGCTCGTTTGATCCGAAGTATAACAGCGCCCATCTCGCGCGCTTCGTAACCGGTGTTATCGCTGGGGTGATTCTGGCCTACGTCACCGCGGCGATCTTTCCGCCAATGCCCAACCCGAAAACGATGGCAGACGCGCTTCGCTCCTTGAGTCCCGCCATCGTCGGCATTCTCGGTGGTTTTTCAGCCGAAGCTGTGCAGCTTATCCTTCAGCGGCTCGTAGAAGTTCTCGTAAGCTTGGTCAGAGGTGATAACAGCAACCAAGTCCAGGCGCAGCTCACAGCGCAGCAAGCCATGAAGTTTGGCGATGTTCGTGATCGCCTCGATGCGCTGGATAAGGCGAAGACTGATCCGGCAAAGTTTCAGGCGGAACTAGAAGCGACCAAGGCTTTGCTTAAGAAGACAGCCTGTTAGATGTGCGACGGATTCTTCATTTGGATTGACTGAGCTGCCGGTTCGCGGGCCGTGTGTCACTTCGCGCTCGTCGCGACGACTGCGTCAGGCCGGTAGATGTCGCGGTTGCTGCCTTGGAACTCCGCTTTCAGGCGGACTTTGAAACGAGCAAGATCCACCAGGTCCCAGCGGGTGAAATTCCAACGGCCATCTTTCTTTGCCTCGTGCTCGAAACCGACGAGAAGATGGACGGCGTCGTCGCGCACTTTGTTCGTCGTGACCTTCGGCTCGAAGTAGAACGTGCGGAAACTGCTGTCGCGACTGCCGGCGCCGTAAACTTTTGGGTCGAGGTAAAAGACCCGTTTCGTCTTTTCATCGACAAGTTTCAGATCGGGATAACCGGAGCGCTGGGTGCGATTCTCAGCGGTCGGAGGAATCTCGCAGGTTAATCCCGGTACGGAATTGAGCAGTTCGCGCATGAGATCTTCGAAGTGGCTGCTTGCTTCGTTGATGCGCGGGATCGCTGCGACGGCGCTCTCGGCCGCGTTCGCTCGCTTCAATACCTCGTCGAGCACGCGGCTGATTTGTTTGATCACGCGCTGGTCGGTTTCATTCTTTGGATCGATCGCGAGGACGCGTTTGCCGGTCGCGGCGAAAATCACGTCGCTAAATGGAATGGCGCGCAGGTCATGATCTTCGCGCAGCAACCACGGAATGAGCTGATCGATGGGCGCCTTCTCCGGCGTTTGGGCCGCGGTCGCGGTGGCGAAGAGACCGGCGACAATGATGAGAGTGAGGGGACGCCGCATCCAGCGCATTCAAGTTGCGCCCCGCGGTTTGAGCAAGGCGAAAGCTGCGACTACCGCCGCTAATTCGACTCGTTCTGAATTCGCACCCGGAACTTCGATTGCAGAAAACCGTAGTCGTCAGGGAAGATTTTGTGTATCGATTGAACCCGGAAATGACCTGTCCCAGAAAGCGATGAGCAACGGCGAACCCCCACCTCCAGCTCCGGCACCAGCGCACTTTGATATCAAAGCCTGGTTCGGCAATCTCAACAACGTCCTCACCACCGTGGGCGCGGTCCTGGCCACGGTGGCGGCCATTTATTCCGCCATCAACAAGGGCAAGATCGAGCGCATCGATTCGAAAGTGAAAGGTCTCGAGCTTCGCGCCAAAACCGAACAGTCCAGCCGCGACTACGCCGATATTTTCATCAAGCAACTGCTCACGGAAGACACCGTCAAGAAGAGTGAGAAACGGGTTCAGGCGCTGCTTTCGATTCTCAACATCGTCGCGCAGGCCAGCGGCAGCGATGAAGGAAAATCGAGGGCCAAAACGCGGGCCATGACGCCAGTCGTTCTGGCATTGCTGCTGGGGGAACCGGGTGGGGTCGCGCAAATGGATGAAGATTACGAATTCCTCGACGACTGGGTGGCGATCGCCTGTGCGGACAACAGTCACAAGACCCGGGTCACCGCGATCAAGGCGCTCGGCGGCATTTGCCAAAAGGCGCTGCGCGAGGGTCGCTTGGATATCGTGGTAAAAGGCGTTCGCGCCGTGGATCAACTCGTCGCGCTGATCCCCAAGCCGGACGACCCGAAGGATGCAGACTACATCAGTGTCCTGGCCGCGCGATCGCAACTCGCTTCCTTCATTAAGAAAGAAGACAGGCTGGTCGATGTCGCGAAAGATCCCGACAAGACAGCCGCGCTGGGGGATCCAATCGCACTGCGGGCCGAGGTGCGGGCGGCGTTCTCCGACGCCACCGTCGTCGTCCAGGATACGAAGGCGAAACTCGAAGCCCTCAAGGCGAACCTCGAGTCCAAAACCGACGCCGCGCAAAATACACCTGAGGCGAAGAACCAACTGGTCGAAGTCAAAGGCAGTCTCGCGCAGCTCGACGCCACGCTGGTAAACGCTTCACAGGTTGCCCAGGCGCAGATGACCCAAACTACAGCGCCAAAGACTTCGCCCGGCGCTTCGGCTTCACCTACTGCGGGTGAAAACCCTCCGGCTGAAGGTCCCTCGGCCACCATAAGGGTGTTGATCGACGGTCTGATCGCCAAAGAAGCTGCGGTGCGGCGCATCAGCCGGTCGCAGCTCGGATTGCTCGGGCAAGCTGCCGTAAAACCACTGCTCGCCGAAGCTGAGGCCCGGAACGGAAAGAACACGGAAGACGATTACAAAATGCGATTGGGGATTGCGTCAGCGTTCCACGTCATGACTCAACCCATTACTATCGATGAAAACGACGCCTACTGGGTGGTGAGTCTGTTGCGCTCGAACGACTCCGACACGCGGCGAGAGGCTGCGGAATTTTTGATGAATCTGGAGAGCACCAAATCGGTCCAAAATTGCTTCGACGAATTGGAAAAGCTTTTCTACGAGTTGTGCGCGTCGCCGAAGGAAGGAGGCAACGCGGTCATCAACGTGGCCGTCGTTGTCGGCACCTGGGCAAGGAATCTTTCACCCAGCACTGCCAGCCGTGTCCCCGCGAAGTCGATGCCGGAAGTGGCTTTGGAGAGGGCGAAGGTCTTCAGGGAAACTCTCATCGCGAAAAACGCCCCCGAATGGGCGAGCACCCTCAAGGCGCTGGACGAACTGATCAAACGCGCGGAAGCCCTCCAGCAAAAAAACGCGTCGGTGAACGCGGTAAGCGCGAAGTAAGAAGGTGGAGCGCTTCGGTTCGTCACGAAACGATCCGGTTCAGCGAGGGTCTTGAGCGTGCGAATGGCGCGCGATTTAACTGGCGCCGCGCCACGTCGCACATCCAAAGTGACGCTTCTTTACTCAATTCCGCCGCACTTTGCAGCCCGAGCTTCTCCTTGATCCGCATTTGGTGAGTCTCGATCGTTTTGACGCTCAAGTGCAGCTCGGCGGCAAGTTGGGTCGCCCCGTAGCCGCGGCCGAAGAGGGAAAAAACCTGAAGCTCGCGGTCGCTTAGGGCGTTGACCTTTGAGTCATTCGACTTGATCTGCCCGCTCGCCAGATTTTCCAATAACCGGCGGCCCACGCTGGCACTGGCGTAGAATTCGCCCGCCAGAATCCGATCGAGCGCCTCCAGGATCTCCGAGGTGTCATCGGCTGCGATCAAATAAGCGCGTGCCCCCGCGCGAAATGCCCGTTGCACGGCCAGCGCATCATCGCGCTTGCTCAGCACGAGCGTCCGCGAAGTCGGATGCAATTTCCGAAAGTCTTTGATTAAGCCGATCCCGTCTCCGCCGCGAAGGGTGAGTCCCGCAACGACCAGTTCGGGACACTGTTGCTCGAATAGCTCGCGCGCCGTGGATGCCGTTTCTGTCTGCCCGCAAACTACGAACCGCCCGCTCTCCGCCAGGAGCATAGACAGCCCGAGGCGAATAACCGGCGAGCTATGGACGATGAGAACGCGCGGTTTCGCCGCGCGCCTTGTCGGGGATAATCCCTTAGATTGCCGTCGCATTGAAAATGTTCGCCTCCTCCTCAGTGAATACGACAAACAACGATTGAAGTTGGAGCAAAACTTCAGGGTAATTCCCCGATGGCCGATAAAATCGCCGACTGCTGTAATCAGGCGTGCCTGCTTTCGATGCGACCACTACGCGTTTCAACGCGCAAAACGCTTTGCTCCTGGCCAGGCTTGCGAATGCCGCCTATGGATCGCCGGCCGAGGCAGAGCAGGTCGTAACGGCTCTCGGTTTCACTAAGTTTCACTGGATCGATTTGACCGCCCAGTTCCGGAATGTTTTCGCCATTGGAGCCGGCTGTGATGAGTTTGCCGTAGTCGCTTTCCGGGGCACCAAGAACGTCAAGGATTGGATGACGGACCTTCAGGCGAGCCCGGTCAGTTTTCAATGGATCTTCGATCAGGGACCGAGCGTTGGTCCTATTCATGCCGGCTTTGGCCATGCCGTGAGAGACGCCTGGAGCAAAGTGAGCGCTGCCGTCGTGGACATGATTCCGCTGCCGCCAGATTCTCCCGATCTAAAGGGCCTCTCGACCATTCCACAAAGCACGCTTTGGCTTACCGGACACAGTTTGGGTGCGGCCCTGGCGGTTTTGACGGGAGCGGCCTATTCCATGTGGGATGGCGCCGGCATTCGACCAGTAAGCGGCATTTATACATTTGGGCAGCCGCGGGTGGGGCTCCATCAATTCTGCGGAAGCTACGACCACATGTTGAGCCGGAAGACCTTTCGTTTTGTCAATAAAGAGGATCTCGTGCCTCGCGTCCCCTTCCGTGGATGGGACTATGCGGATGTTGGCCAGATGATCCACTTCACCAGTAACGGAACCCCAAAGCTGGAGAGTCCCGAGTGGGCTAATTTCCTTACCCGAACGTTCCAGAGCTTCCTCGATTTTTTTCATATCGCCACCAACCTCCGCACCGACGTCGGCGATCACGCCATGGGCGGTTATGAGCAGCTCGTGGCCGCGCAACAAACTGCGCTAACGGCCCTCTTTCCTTAGCCTACTATTCGCCCGACGTGACCGTTTCGTTACGGAACAATCTCGACCGCGTTCTCGAGCAGCGGCCACACAGACTGCAGCGTTTGGTCGTTTCGCGCATGCGCAAAGAAAAGCGGCTCGTTCGCCTCCACGCGCTCGCCGATTTTTTTGATGCCGGAAAGGCCGACCGCAAAATCGACGGCGTCATCCGGCCTCTGCCTGCCTCCGCCGAGAAGGAGTGAGGCGCGGCCGATCGATTCGGCATCCATTTTCCGGATTGTGCCGCTCGAAGGCGCGGGGAGGGGACGGACGATCGGGGCGCGGTGCAGTTCTCCGAGCTTCTCGAGCGATGTCGCATCGCCGTCCTGAGCGTAAACCATTGAGATAAATTTTTTCCAGGCGGCGCCGTCCGCCAGCCATTGGGCAAACTTCGCGCGCGGCACCCTGGAAACCTCTGTAGCTAAATCAAGCGTCAGATCGATCACATCCTGCGGCCCACGGCCCTGAAGGATCTCGACGCATTCGGCGACTTCGAGCGCGTTGCCCACCGTCCGGCCGAGCGGTTCATCCATCGGGGTGAGGCGGTGCGAGACCTTCACGCCCATCAACGTGCCGACCTCGGTCATGGAAGTCGCGAGCTGCTTCGCTTCTTTCCGCGTTTTCATAAACGCACCGCTGCCAAATTTCACATCGAGCACGAGCCGATCGAGATTCTCCGCGAGCTTCTTGCTCATGATGCTCGCCACGATCAACGGCTGCGAAGGCACCGTCCCCGTCACGTCGCGCAACGCGTAAAGTTTTTTGTCCGCCGGGCAAATATCGGCGCTTTGCCCGATCATGAAGACACCAATGCTTTCGAGCTGGGCGAGGGCGCGCCGTTCGTCGATGTGAATATTGAAGCCCGGGATGCTTTCGAGCTTGTCGAGCGTGCCCCCCGTGATGCCGAGGCCGCGGCCGGAAATCATCGGCACCCACACGTCGTCGCACGCCAGCAGAGGAGCGAGCACGAGCGAAACTTTATCGCCGATGCCGCCCGTCGAATGTTTGTCCACCTTGGGCGGTGAGCTTTCGGGATATTCGAGAACACTTCCGCTTTCCATCATGGCGGTGGTGAGATGCTGGGTCTCAGCGGTGGTCATTCCGCGAAAGAAAACCGCCATGGCCCATGCGCTTATTTGGTAATCGGGTATCTCACCGTGGGTGAACCCGGAGACGACATGACTGATTTCCTCCGCCGTCAGCTCTTTCCCTTCACGTTTTTTTTCGATGAGGGTCGGGATGTGCATTTTAGGAAATGGGAGCGCGATATGTGCCAACCTGCGGCTTCCCTATTATTTCGAGTACTGTGCCCACCGGCCACGGCGCTGGGAGATCGAAGAAGACGGCAAGAGTTGCCGCCACGTCCGCAAACGTTTCGCGCGTCCCGAGATCGCGGCTCTCCTCGCGGTGAAGGACGAAAAGCGGAACTTGCTCCCGCGTGTGATCGGTTCCGGAATGCGTCGGATCGTTGCCGTGGTCCGCGGTAATGATTACCAGATCTTCGGGCCGGATTTTTGGAATGAACTCGCCAAGCCAGCGATCAAAATTCTCCAGCGCCATCGCGTAGCCGGCCACATCGCGGCGATGTCCGTGCAGCATGTCGAAATCGACCAGGTTCGCGAAGAGAAGTCCGCTCTCCAGATCCTGCCAGGTCGTCTCAATGCACTCCATGCCGTCGGCATTTACCGCCGTCGGAAACGAATCGGTAACGCCCTCGCCGGCGAAAATATCGCTGATCTTGCCGACGCCGATTACCGGAAAACCCGCGTCGCTGATCGCATTCAAAACCGTCCGTGGCGGCTTCATCGAAAAATCGTGACGCCCCGACGTCCGCGCAAAATGTCCTTCGCCCCCGTTAAAGGGGCGGGCGATGACGCGACCGATGCGGAACCGATCGGCATGTTCGCGAGCGACCTGGCAAATATCGTAGAGGCGATCCACCCGCAGCACCTCTTCATGCGCGGCGATCTGGAGAACGGAATCGGCCGAGGTGTAAAGGATCGGTTGGCCGGTCCGAACATGCTCGGAGCCGAGTTCTTCCAAAATCGTGGTGCCGCTCCGGGCGTAGTTGCCGATGAACTGGACGCCGGCCTGGCGTTCGATCGCGCGCACGAGTTCGTCTGGAAAACGTTCGTAGACCGCAAAAGGCTTCTCGAGAATCACGCCGGCGATTTCCCAATGCCCGGTGGTCGTGTCCTTGCCGGCGGAGCGCTCGGTCATCCTGCCGTAGCCGCATTTATAGGTCGGATATGACTTATAGGCAGGCACCAACTCGCCCAAACCTAACGAGCAGAGATTCGGCAACTGCAAATCCGGAATGCGCTCGAAAATATGGCTGAGCGTATTCGCGCCGGCGTCTCCGTATTCATCCGCATCCGGAGCCCCGCCGATGCCGACGCTATCGAGGACCAGAAGCAGCGCGCGCACAGATTAATTGTAGGCGTCGGCCGCGGCGGACGCCATCGATCTCACAGCCCGATCGGGTGCCACGCCGTTTTCATTTCCACGGTATCGAGAATCCAGTACGGATTTTCAGCCTCAGGGCTGCGCCATTCGCTCGTGGCCAGATCGCGCCGGACGTAGCGCTTCATGTTGAACGAACCGCCTCGCTGCAATTCCCGCCCGATCTTTTCGTCGCCTGATGCATCGACGATCGCATTCACATCCATGTGACTGGCGAAGTGCGGCGCGAGCTCGGCGCGATTGCCGGCGAGAATATTGACCACGCCTCCAGGCAAATCGCTCGTCGCGATGATTTCCGAAAAGGTGAGGGCGGGCAATGGGCTCTTCATTGACGCAAGGAGTACCGCCGTGTTCCCCGCCAGAATGACGGGTGCCAGCAATGAGACGAGGGCCAGGAGCGGAGGCTCATCCGGGCAGACGATCACGACCACGCCGGTCGGCTCCGGCATGGTGAAATTGAAATGCGAGCTGGCGACCGGGTTCACGGCGCTGAAGATCGGGCCGAACTTGTCTGTCCAGCCCGCGTAATGGACCAAGCGATCGATGGTCTGCGCGATTTCGGTGCGCGCCGAGGCGGGGCGGCCACTGTCGGCCCGGGCAACTTCATTCCGCAGCTCGGCTTCGCGCTTCTCGAGCATCTCGGCGGCGCGATAAAGAATCTGCCCGCGCAGATAAGCGCTGTTTTTGGCCCAGCCGGCGAATGCATTTCGCGCAGCCGTGACCGCGTCGCGAAAATCTTTCCGAGATGCGCGACAGTAATTCGCCAGGAGAGTTTTGTCGTTTCCGTGCGCCGGCAGGAGACGCCCGCTCTCCCCCCGGACGAATTTTCCGCCGATAAACAGCTTGTAGGTTTTCTCAACTTGGAGCCGTGGACCAGTCTTTCGCACGAACTGAGGATTGCGCATCGGAAGAAAAAAGAAAATGGTAAACCGCGGTTATCCGAACGGTTGTGCAAAAATCCGAGAAAATATTCATCGCAGGCCATCGCGGCCTGGTCGGCAGCGCTCTCATGCGCAAGCTCGAGCACGATGGTTTCGCCAACCTCGTCACGCGGACCCGTGCCCAGCTCGATCTGACAAATGCCGGAGCCGTAGATGATTTCTTCTCGGAAGAAAAGCCGGCGATCGTGATCTTCGCCGCGGCGCGGGTGGGGGGCATCAAGGCAAACGACGACGAGCCGGTGGAATTTCTGCTCGAGAATATTCAGATGCAGAACAACGTCGTTCGCGCCGCGCACCGGACCGGCGTCCGCAAACTTTTATTTCTGGGCAGCTCGTGCATTTATCCCAAACATGCGCTCCAGCCCATCCCGGAAAGCGCGCTTCTGACCGGGCCGCTCGAACCGACAAACGAAGCGTACGCCATCGCGAAGATCGCAGGGATCAAGCTCTGCCAGGCCTATGCGCGCGAATATGGAGCGAACTTTATCTCGGCGATGCCAACGAATCTTTATGGGCCTAACGACAACTACGATCTGGTTTCGTCGCACGTTTTGCCTGCACTTTTGCGCAAGGCGCACGAGGCGAAAATCAAAGGGGACGGGGAGCTCGTGGTTTGGGGCTCGGGCGAACCGCGCCGCGAATTCCTCCACGTCGACGATCTTGCGGTAGCCTGCATCTTTCTTCTCGAGAAATACGACAGCCCCGAGATCATCAATGTCGGATGCGGCCAGGATATTTCCATTCGCGAACTGGCCTCCTTGATCTGTGAGGTGGTCGGTTTTGCGGGCGCGCTGGCGCGGGACACCACGAAGCCTGATGGGACGCCGCGCAAACTCCTGGATGTCTCGAAAATTCACGCGTTGGGCTGGCGCCATACGATCGGATTGCGGGAAGGAATCGAGAAAACCTACGAATGGTTTTTGAAGAACATAAAATGAAGCAGCTTCGAGTCGGCGTAGTCGGCGTCGGCCATATCGGAAAAAATCACGCGCGCCTTTACGCGGAACTTCCGACCGCGGAATTTACGGCGATTTACGACACCGATGCAGCGCGAGCCATGGAGATCGCTGGCCAGTTTGGCGTCCATTGCGCCGGCTCCCTTGACGAGTTTTCCGAACGCGTGGACGCCGCGTCCATCGCGACGCCGACCAGCACACATTTCGAGATTGCGCAGGAACTATTGAAGCGCGGCAAACACCTCCTGGTGGAAAAGCCGATTGCGGAAAATACCGCACACGCGACCGAGCTGGCTGAACTGGCCGCGTCTCGCAGTCTCGTTCTTCAAGTCGGCCACGTCGAACGTTTCAATCCTGTCTTGAGCGCGCTGGAGAAACGCCTCACAAACCCGCGCTTCATCGAAGCCCATCGGCTCTCGCCGTATCCGAACCGCAGCACGGACATCGGTGTCGTCCTCGATCTGATGATTCACGATCTCGAAATCATTTTGCATCTGGTGCGGTCGCCCGTGCAAACGATCGATGCCGTGGGCGTGCCGGTCCTGAGCCGGGGCGAGGACATCGCGAACGCGCGGGTGCGTTTCGAGAACGGCTGCGTCGCAAACATTACATCGAGCCGGATCAGTCCCGAGCAAGTGCGCAAGATCCGGGTCTTCCAGGAGGACGCCTACCTGTCGCTCGATTATCAAAATCAAAGCGGTGAAATCTACCGCCGTACCGCGGAAGGGCTGACGCGCGAAGAAGTCGAGATCGAGCCCGAGGAGCCGCTGAAGCGCCAGCTCGCATCCTTCATTGACTGCGCTGCCACCGGTCGCGCTCCAAAAGTCTCCGGGTTCCAAGCCGCCGCCGCGCTTGAATTGGCGGTGGAAATCACGAAACGCATCGAAGCCGCCCAGCGTGTCTAAGCGCGTTTATTTTGTCGCGGGCGAGGCGAGCGGGGATGAGCACGGCGCGGCCCTCATGCGATCGCTCCGCGAGATCGCGCCGGACTGGCAATTTCATGGGCGCGGCGGCCCAAAGATGAAGCAGGTCGCCGGGGAGGCGTTCCTGAATTGGAGCGACGCAGCCGCGGTGGTTGGCCTTTGGGAAGTGGTGAAGCGGTATGGATATTTTCGAGAAGAATTCCAGAAAGCGCTCCATGAAATCACAACGCTAGCGCCCGATGCCGTGGTGTTGATCGATTATCCCGGGTTCAATCTGCGACTCGCGCGCGCGCTCCGGAAGAGATCGCCCGCTCTCAGGATAATCTACTACATCAGCCCGCAAGTCTGGGCCTGGAACCGCGGAAGGATCAGCCAGATGGCGCGCTTCCTCGATTTGATGCTCTGCATTTTTCCGTTCGAGGCCGATCTCTACAATCAATCGGGATTGCGCACCATCTTCGTGGGCCATCCGATGCTTGAGAATCTCGTGGGGCGCCAGACGGCCGAAGCGCGTCAGGCTAATCTGATCGGGCTTTTTCCCGGCAGCCGATCTCGCGAGATCCGCAAGATTTTTCCCGTCATGCTCGACACAGCGCGCACAATGGCAGCGCAGCATGACGACATTCGTTTCGAGGTGGCCGCCGCGTCGGAGCCGCTCGCTGTGGAAATCCGAAATCTGTTGGCGACTTCGCCGCTCCGCGATCGCGTCCGCATCGTGACGGTCGATGCAGCCGGCGCCATGCAACGCGCGGCCGCCGGTATCGTCGCTTCCGGAACGGCGACGCTTGAAGCAGCCTACTTCCGGTTGCCCTTTGTCCTCGTTTACAAAGTCTCGTGGCCGACCTATCTGGCCGCCCGTCTCTTGATGACGACGAAATATCTCGGCATGCCCAACGTCCTTGCCGGTCGCCAAATCGTTCCCGAATTCATCCAGCAACACGCGCGGCCTGCGGCGATCGCGCGCGCCGTTCTACAATTGATGAACGATCCCGCTTCCCGCGCAGAAATGATTTCCGGTTTCGATGCAATCATCAACGCGCTCGGTGAAACCGGCGCGAGTGCCAGAGCGGCCCAGGCAATTAAGGCGGAGCTTTGAAACTCCCATTGTCATTCCGAGCGAAGTCGAGGAACCTCGCTTTGTGACCTTGTCGCGGGATGTCTCGGCTGCGCTCGACTTGACCAGGATTCTCAACTTCATCGACGGCCACTTCGTCAAACCTGTCGGCGGAAAGTATCTCGACAACGTTGAACCAGCGACGGGCAAGGTCTATTCGCAGGTGCCCGACAGCGACGCGCGCGATGTCGAGCTTGCGGTCGTTGCGGCTGAGAAGGGGTTCTCCGATTGGTCCCGCGCCGCGGCGGCGGATCGGTCGCGCATTCTCTTGCGAATCGCCGACTTGATCGAGCGCGATCTCGAGAAATTCGCGCGGGCCGAATCGATCGACACGGGCAAGCCGCTCTCGCTCGCGCGCGGGCTCGACATTCCGCGGGCCGCCAGCAATTTCCGCTTCTTCGCGACCGCGATTCTTCACACCGAAAACGAAGCGCACGTTACCGACGGCATCGCGTTCAATTACACTTTGCGCCAGCCGCGCGGCATCGCCGGCCTGATCTCGCCCTGGAATCTTCCGCTCTACTTGTTGAGCTGGAAAATCGCGCCCGCCATTGCCTGCGGCAACACCACGATTGCCAAGCCGAGTGAGTTGACCCCGATGACCGCCCATCTGCTCTGCGAGATCGCGAACGAAGCCGGTTTGCCAAAGGGCGTGCTCAATGTTGTGCACGGCACGGGTCCCCATGTCGGGGCTCCGATTACGGCGCATCCGAAGATCGGCACCATCTCATTCACCGGCGGTACCGTGACTGGCCGCAAGGTGGCTGAGGCATGCGCGTCGATGTTCAAGAAGGTTTCGCTCGAGCTTGGCGGCAAGAATCCGAACATCATCTTCGCTGATGCCGATCTCGACGCGGCCATCGCCGGGAGCGTCCGCTCTTCGTTCGCGAACCAGGGTCAGGTCTGCTTGTGCGGATCCCGCGTGTTCGTTGAACGCTCAGCCTATCAGTCCTTTGTGGATCGGTTTATTCAAAAAACGTCCCAACTAAAAGTAGGGGATCCACTCGACCAAGAGACCGACCAAGGCGCGATCGTGAGTAAACCGCAGCTCGACAAAGTGAAGTTTTACGTGAACCTCGCCAAGGAAGAAGGGGGAACGATCGCGCTGGGCGGCGTCGCGCCGACGTCAATCAACGACCGCTGTCAGTCAGGTTACTTCTTTGCGCCTACCGTCATCACCGGCCTGCCGGTCGGGTGCCGGGTCAATCGCGAAGAGATCTTCGGCCCGGTCGTCACGATCACCCCCTTCGACAACGAAGAAGAAGTCATTGGCTACGCCAACGACAACGAGTACGGTCTGGCCGCAAGCATCTGGACCCAGAACCTAAACCGCGCTCATCGGGTCGCGGAACAGATTCACACCGGCACAGTCTGGGTGAACTGCTGGCTGGTGCGCGACCTGCGCGTCCCGTTCGGCGGCATGAAACAAAGTGGTGTCGGCCGCGAAGGCGGCGAAGAGGCCCTCCGCTTCTTCACCGAGCCCAAGAACGTCTGCATCGCGAAGTAAGCACGTGAACACTGACTACGTGATCCGCGGCTTCGGCTTCGAAGTCATGGTCGACGCCTAAAATGCCAGGGTCAGGCGTGAAGATTGCCTGTCACGTCGTTGGCGTGGGCGCGGCAGCTATCCTTTCGGCCGGCGTTGTCGCTCAAACGCCAAACACCAATCCAGCGCCGCTCGCGCAACAGGCACATTCGGTTCGGCGCGAAGTCCCGTACAAGGTCGATATTCAATATCTCTTGTTCCTGCCGAGAGGGTACGACAAGAGCACGGACAATTGGCCGCTCATCCTTTACCTGCACGGTGGATCGTTGCGCGGGGACGACATCAGTCAGATGAAGAAGCTCGGGCTCACCGAGAAGGTGGAAGCCGATTCGAATTTCCCGTTCATTGTGGTCTCGCCTCAATGTCACAAGGGAGAGATCTGGACGGATGTCGATGCGCTGGGTGCGGTCCTCGACGAAGTAGCACGGACCTGTCGGGTCGATCGCGATCGCGTTTATGTCACGGGACACAGCATGGGTGGACGCGGAGCGCTCTACGCTGCCTACAAAATGCCGGACCGGTTCGCGGCGGTGGTATCGCTCGCCCCTGTGAGTCCGATCACGGCGTGGGCCGAGAAATTGGCAACCATCCCGCTTTGGCTATTTCACGGGCCTAACGATCAGTTCACGCCGCTCAAGGAAGTCGAGGAGTTGGTCCACGCAATCGAAACCGCGGGCGGGCATCCGCAGTTTACGATGCTTCCCGGTCGGGATCATTACATTCTCGACGTTTACGACCGGCCGGATCTGTTTGAATGGCTCGCCCGGCAGAAGCGAAAGCATCCTCCTGGGAAATGACCGAAGTCGCTGTTTGAAACTCGCGCCGGCTGCATCTTATTGTTTGAACAACCAAGGAAAACTCTATGTGTCGAAACATCAAAACCCTGCATAACTTCGCGCCGCCCGCCACCGAAGACGAGATCCGCGCCTCGTCTCTTCAGTTCGTTCGAAAGTTGAGTGGCTTCACAAAACCTTCCAAGGCGAATGAGGACGCTTTCAATCGCGCGATCGACGGTGTGACAAGCGTCGCGCGAGAGTTGCTGCATTCGCTCCAGACGAATGCTCCGCCGCGCGATCGCGAAGTGGAAGCGGTGAAAGCGCGCGTGCGATCCGCGAAGCGCTTTCACGTTCACGTTGATTCCACGGGGGCACAGTACAGTCACGCCCATTGAGCAGCTCATTGCGATGAGTCAATCCTTCGAAAGCTCGCGCGCGCCCGAACCTGTGGGCGCATTCCCGCACGCGAAGCGAGTGGGCAATCTTCTCTTTCTCTCTGGCATCGGCCCGCGCACGCGCGGGAGCAAAGACATTCCGGGAGTGACGCTGGATGCCGGCGGCAACATCGCGAGTTACGACATCGAAGTGCAATGCCGCGCGGTGTTCGAAAATGTTCGGCTCGTTCTCGAAGATGCCGGCGCGAAGTGGAACGATATTGTCGATGTCGCGGTTTTCCTCACGCACATGAAAGAAGATTTCCCGATCTATAACCGCATCTATGCGGAATATTTCGCCGGCCCCGATAGGCCGAATCCCACGCGCACCACCGTCGAGGTCACCGCGCTACCCACACCGATCGCAATAGAATTAAAAGTCATTGCGAATCTGGAAGCCAGGAATCCAGGATAAGTCTTCTGTCTCCTGTTCATGGCTTCCTGGTTTCCAGATTGATTTCATCGAATGGCCGCCAAGCCCTTTCGCATCATGGCCGCGGACCATACTGGGATCACGGTCGCCAATCTCGAGCGCTCGTTGGATTTTTGGCGTGATATTCTCGGCTTCGAGCTTTCGCATCGGGCGCACCAGAGTGGTGATCTCGCCGCTGAAATTACCGGCGTGCCTGGCGCCGAAATCTCGCTCGCGGTCCTTAAAACTCCCACGGGACACAAGATCGAGTTGCTTGAATATCTCGCGCCGCCTGATCGCAAACATTTCGATTCCAGACCGTGCGATGTCGGTTCAGCCCACGTCGCGCTCACCGTCGATGATCTCAATGCCCTGCTGAGCGCGATTGCCGCATTCGGTTGGGAAGCCGCGGGTGAACCGCAAACACTTCGCTCCGGCCCGAACGCCGGGAAGCGCGTCGTGTATGTTCGCGATCCGGATGGGACGACGATCGAGTTTATGCAGCCGCCTCCGGCTGTCTGAATTCGGCGTTGGACGTTGGACGTTGGGCGTTGGACGTTTGCCCCTTACGTATGGCCATCACCTTCACTGCCGGCGAAGATTTAGCGCTTCAACTCGATGCCGAGGATCCACTCCGACAGTTTCGAGAAAAGTTCCATCTGCCTCTCGGCAAAGATGGCACGCCTCTGATTTACCTCGCCGGCAACTCCCTCGGCTTGATGCCGAAATCGGCGAGGCACATCGTCGATCAGGAACTGGACGACTGGGCCCGGCTCGCCGTCGACGCGCATCTCAATGCAAAGACGCCGTGGTATTCCTATCACGAAACTTTGCGCGAACCGATGGCGCGGATGGTCGGCGCCCAGCCTAACGAGGTCATCTGCATGAACAGCCTCACGGTGAATCTGCACCTGATGATGGCCACGTTCTATCGGCCGACCAAAGCGCGCTTCAAGATCCTGATGGAAGAGCCGGCCTTTCCTTCCGATACCTATGCGGTCAAATCCCAGATCGTTCATCACGGGTTCGACCCGAAAGAAGCGCTCGTTCTCGCGCGGCCACGGAGCGGAGAGTTCACCGTTCGGCAGGCAGACATCGAGGCCGTGCTGGAGAAAGAGGGCGACCAGATTGCGCTCGTTCTTTTTGCCGGCGTGAATTTTTTCACCGGTCAGCTTTTCGATATCGAGAGAATCGCCGCGGCGGCGCAGAAGCGCGGGTGCATGGTCGGGATCGATCTCGCGCATGCGGCCGGCAATGTGCCGCTGAGGCTGCATGATTGGAACGTCGATTTCGCCGCGTGGTGTTCATACAAATATCTCAATGCCGGCCCGGGCGCCGCCGCTGGCGTGTTCGTGCACGAGCGGCATGCGACGAACCGCGAGCTGCCGCGCCTGGCGGGCTGGTTCGGCAATGACCCCAAGACCCGGTTCCGATTGCACCTCGAGCCGGAGTTTGTCCCCGTCGCTTCCGCCGACTCATGGCAGATCAGCAACCCACCCATCTTTTCCATGGCGCCGCTGCGCGCTTCGCTGGCGATTTTCGATGAAGCCGGCGGGATGGAAGCGCTCCGGGCGAAATCGAGCAAGCTAACTGGCTATCTTCAGTTCCTGATCGAATCCGCGAAACATTCAAAGCTGACGGTGATTACCCCGCGCGAAACTGAGGCGCGCGGCTGCCAGCTATCGATCCTCGTCGCCGAACATCCCAAGGAACTCTTCCAAGAACTTGAGGCCGCGGGTGTGAAATGCGATTTCCGCGAGCCGAACGTCATCCGCGCTGCGCCCACCCCGCTCTACAACACCTTTCACGAGGTCTGGCGCTTCGCCGGGATTCTGGCCGGGCATCAATAACTTTGCGGGCGACTGCGATATCACGGATGAAACGGATCGAGGTGTCGCTGCTTCTCGCAAGTTTCCTCGTCCTCGTCCCGATCGCTTCGGCAACGGATCGCGCCGGTGACTTCGTCAACGGCTACCTCAAGAGAAAGCAAATCCCCGGCTGTGCGGTGATGGTGCGCCAAAACGGCAAGGTGGTGCTTTCCGCCGGTTACGGTATTGCCAACCTGGAGCACGGCGTTCGCGTCACGCCACAGACCGTCTTCCAATCTGGATCGATGGGAAAGCAATTCACCGCCATGGCGGTCATGATGCTGGTCGAGGAAGGCAAACTCGCCCTCGAGGATCCGATTTCAAAGCACCTCGCCGTGCCGTCCAGCTGGTCGAGCATCACCGTGCGACATTTGCTGACGCATACCGCGGGGCTGGGGGATTATCCTGAGGACTTTTCTCTGCAGAAGGATTACACCGAGGACGAATTGCTGAAGATGATCATGGGGCAGCCGCTCGCCTTCGCAGCTGGTGATAAATGGAACTACAGCAATCTCGGCTACGTCACTCTGGGCATCTTGATCCACAAGGTGAGCGGCCAGTTTTACGGCGACCTTCTGCAAGGGCGGATTTTCGGTCCTCTCGGCATGACGCATACGCGCATCATCAGCGAGGCCGACATCATTCCCAATCGCGCCGCCGGCTACACACTCAAAGATGGCTTCCTCAAAAACCAGAAGTGGGTCTCGCCCACGCTCAATACGACAGCTGACGGCAGTCTTTATTTCACGATCGAGGACATCGCCAAGTGGGATGAGGCCCTTGCAGCGGAGATGCTCTTGAGCCGCGCGGGCTTCGAACAAATGTGGACGCCGGTGAAGCTCAATAACGGCACCACCGCTCCCTACGGCTTCGGCTGGCAAATCCGCAAGACCGACACGGGGCATCGGATGCTGGAACACGGCGGCGCCTGGCAGGGATTCGCCTCTTATATTGCCCGCTATCCCGACGACCATTTAACCGTGGTCACATTCTGTAACCGCGCCGGCGCCAGCGCAGGATATATCTCGAAGAGGGTTGCCGGGCTCTACTTGCCGGAACTCGAGCCGCTCGCGCACACCGCCGTCAAACTGGATCCGGCTATCCTGCGTTCGTATGCCGGCGAGTACCGACTCGAGGACCGGTTCACCATCAAGCTTTCCGTTGCCGGCGATCGACTCGAAACCACCTGGCTCGGGCAGAAGGTGGCGATGATCGCCGAATCCGAAAATGCATTTTTCGAGGAGGACTCCGAGCGCACCTTCCGCTTCACGAAAAATGACAACGGCGACATCATGGCGCTCGTCATCTCTGTGCCTGAGGAAATGACCTTGCGCAGATTGCAGTGAGACCACGCGAGCGTGACCTCCGCGTAATCCGCGGTTAACATTTCTTTCTCTCCAGTCGCAACTGAGTTAAT
The DNA here is from genome assembly GCA_041167565.1 of Verrucomicrobiota bacterium. GTDB lineage: Bacteria > Verrucomicrobiota > Verrucomicrobiia > Chthoniobacterales > UBA10450 > AV80. The sequence goes on from JBEEHU010000084.1 coordinate 40,454, forward strand.
CACTAACCAACTATGAAATACGTCATCATTATCGCGCGGGTCCTGCTCGGGCTCGTCTTCGTTGTCTTCGGGTCGAACGCTTTCTTTCACTTTCTGGGTCCGGTTCCGGAAATGCAGGGCCAGGCCGGCGCTTTCATCACCGCGCTGATGAGCAGCGGTTATATCTATGTGATCGCGATGTTGCAGATCGTGGGCGGTCTTTGCCTTCTCATCGGCTCTCGCTTTGTCGCGCCCGGCCTCATGTTGCTCGGCCCGGTGATCGTGAATATCGTGCTCTATCATATTTTCCTTGATCACATGGCGAACCCGGTAGCCATCGTGGTCGCCCTCCTGGCGCTCTTTCTCCTCTGGGTTTATCGCTTCAAATTCCCCGCGATCTTTCAGCCGTAAGCGGGAAGCAGGGAGAGGAACGAATCAGGAACGCAGGAAAGCAGGAAATGGTAGCAGTTTTTTATTTGAAGAGCAGATGGGCTACTTTGGCTTCAACGTCCCAGGAAATCAGCGCGAGGGCGGTTAGATCGAACGCTGCATGGGCCACCATCAATGGAAAGATTTGGCGTCTGATCGCGAAGATCGTTCCGAATACGAGCCCGACGATCGTAGCTTGTTCGGCGCCGGCCAGGCCCTGGACCGGATAGTGGATCGCTCCAAACCAGATCGAGGTTAGCACGACAGTTAATGTCTTCGTCCACACCCTGGGTCCAAAAAGCTTGCCGAAGCGTTCGAAGAGGTAGCTTCGGAAAACCGTCTCTTCTCCGAAACCCGCACCGGCGATTATCAGCCACAACATTCCGGGAATCGCAGCGGTATTTCCTGCGAGAAAATGGTACGCCTCATTGATCGGCGGCGCGCCGAGCAGCGGCATGACGATCGCTTTCATGACGAGCTTGAACCCAACGCCGAATATGATGCCGAAAGCCAGAGTGCGCACCCAGCTCTTCGGCCGCACGTAACCGAGTTCCCGCCACGGCGTGTCGGAGAGCCGCGCCCAAACCACCACCAGAAGGGCGCTGAGCGGCAGAAACAAAAAGTTGCCCGCGAGAATAACGAGGACCGCGAGAATCCCGACCGGCCCGAATTCGCGCAGTCTCCGAGCAGCAGGCTCGTCGCTGCTCGAAGCTGGTTCGCCCGCTTCGCTTGGCGATGTTAGCTCACTTTGATTTCGCTTTGGCTTTAAGTCCGCGGACATATTCGAGCTCGGCGGTCGCCTTTTTGTCTTTCGGGTTTTCTTTCAGGCATTGCTGATATTTTTTCTCGGCTTCGTCCAACTGCCCCAGCTCGACGAGAACGTACCCTAACCCGCGCCGCGCGAGGCTGAGTTCGGCGGCTTTAAGATTATCTGGAGACAATGCCGCGTGCTCTTCAGCTCTCTCAAAAACTTCCCTGGCCCCGGCCCAGTCCTTCTCCAGCTTATAAATACTCCCAAGCTCGGAGAGGTAGAGAGAGCTCCATGGGGAAAGTTCGAGGGCTAGTTTGATCGCTGATTTCGCTTCACCGAGGTGGTGGAGATCCTGCAACGCGTAACTCTTGAGGAAGTACGCGCTGGCCCATGTGCTGGACAAAACGATGGCGTCTTTCTTGCCTCGCTCGAATTCACCCTTATCCACCGCTGCGGCCGCTTGCAGCAGATATCCCAAGGTCTCGGCCGAGCTGCGTGCGCAGTAGACTGTATGCTTGCTGTTTCCGTAATGGTTCTTGAAGAGCGCGATAACCCTGTCGCATCTCTCGCTCGCGGCCTGCGGCTTTTTGTTGTCGACGAAAGTTCGCGCTTCCTCGAGAAGCCTGGGCAGCTGTGGATCTTTGTCTGGATCGTCAGAAGATGGGTTCGATCCTGGCAGGTTCAGCGCCGCCGCAACACCGAAGACAAGTCCGAGGGTGATTCGAATTCCGGGAGTCATTAAGCGGATGATGCCCCCGTTTGTGAATGACTTTCCAGCAGATAAGGCGGTCGTCTCGTCACGGATTCTTGCGCTGGAGAACTACGGCAGTGATTGAATAGCGGTGATAATGCAAAAGTGGAATGAGGAATCGGAGATAAATGTTTTTCATTTAGACAGAATCAATCGGATTGAGTTAACGGACTCGATGGAATCCTGTTAATCCTGTCAGCTCCTTCTTTGCATGGCTACGAAGTTTGTTCTCATCGGCAGCGGATTAGCCGGCGGATTGCTGGCCACGTATTTCGGGCGGCGCGGATACGAGGTCGAGCTTTATGAGCGCCGCGCCGATCCGCGTGCCGGTAATTTCGTCGGTGGACGCTCGATCAATCTTGCGCTTTCGACCCGCGGGATTCACGCGCTCGAACAGTTGGGCATTGCCGATGAAGTGTTACGGCACGCGATCCCGATGCGGGGGCGCATGATTCATGGCCGGGCAGGGGAACTCCATTTCGCTCCGTATGATCGCGACCCAAACAAGCACATCAACTCGATCGGCCGGGCGGCGCTCAACACCACGGTGATCGAAGCCGCGCTGCGTTATCCGAGCGTCCGCGTCCAGTTCAATCATCGCTGCACTGATGTCGATCTGAACGAAGCGATCAGCTATTTCGAAACAGAAAACGGGCCAGTCGAAGCGCGGGGCGACGCCGTCATCGGTGTCGATGGCGCTTTCTCGGCGGTGCGCCAGGCGATGCAGAAGCGGCTGTCAGACTTCCAGTACGACGAGAGTTATCTCGCGCACGGCTACAAGGAGCTGACCATCCCGCCCGGACCAAATGGCGAATGGCGGATGGAAAAGGAGGCGCTCCACATCTGGCCGCGCAAGAGTTTCATGATGATTGCGCTGCCGAATCCAGACGGCTCATTCACCTGCACGCTCTTCTGGGAGTTCAAAGGTCCGCGCAGTTTTGAGACAACAAAGAGGGACGATGAAGTGCGCCGATTCTTCGACGAAGAATTCCCGGATGCAGTGCCGCTCATGCCCGCGCTGCTAGAGGAATACCGGGAAAATCCGACGGGCTCATTGGTCACGGTTCGCTGCGCGCCGTGGCATTACAAAGACAAGGTAGCGCTCGTGGGGGACGCGGCCCACGCGGTTGTGCCCTTCTACGGCCAGGGAATGAACGCGGCCTTTGAAGATTGCGTCGTGCTCGATGAATGTCTGGCCGAATTCGCCGATAGCCGAGAGCGCGCCTTCGCCGAATATTTTCTGCGACGCAAGAAGAACGCCGATGCGCTCGCCGACCTCGCCGTCGAAAATTTCGTCGAGATGCGCGATAAGACCGCGTCCCGCGTGTTTCGCGCGAAGAAGAGGCTCGACCACGCGCTGGAAGGTTTGCTGCGCGGTGTTTATCTGCCGCTTTACGCGATGGTGACGTTTACGCGAATGCCGTATGCGCAGGCAGCGCGAAGAGCGCGCGTTCAGGACGCAATCGTTTACGCCAGCATTGCCGCCATGATTCTGGGGCTCTTCCTCACTCTTGCGTTTGTTTTCACATGAATCACGGCGGCCGTGGCAGGACGCCAGTGAGGTTCATCCCTTTACGATCGGGATGCTGACCGCCTAAGCTGCAAGCCATGAGCACCGACCTCGCGCAACTCGCCGCCGATCGTTATGAAATCGCTGACACGCTGCATCGCTACGCCTTCGGCCTCGACCATGGCGATGCCGATTCGCTGTCGTCGGCGGTTGCGGACGATTGCGTTTTCGATTTCACGCCGGCGGGCCGAAAACTCAAACTCGATTTCCCGCGGCTAACCGGCCGCCGGGCCATCGTCGACGCGGTTCTCCCGTTGATCGGTCCCCTCGATACCAGTCACACGGTCAGCAATCTCCAGATCGAAATCAGCGACGATTCCGCCACACTTTCCGCTTATGTGATGTCGCAACATTTCATGCCGCGCGAAGGATCCCGCCGCGGATCGGAGAACGCGCTCCTGATGAACCGCTACGATTGCGAGCTGGTCCGCGACGGCCAAAAATGGCGCTTCAAACGCATCACCATCGACAACGCCTGGGCGCAAGGCGACCCGGAGATTCTCAATGCCCTCGCGACTCACCGCGTCTTGACCTCGAAAGCGAGGCGGCCAAAATAATTCCACGGATTTCGCATCCTCCCCGGATCATGCACGTCATCACGCGAAAACGCCTCAATGAGTTTGCGGAGAAGCATCCAGAGGGACGCTCACCACTCGCGCACTGGTATCGGATCGTACGGAAGAACCGCTTCGCAAGCCTTGTCGATTTGCGAAAGATATTTCCTCATGCCGATCAAGTTGGGAAATTTACCGTGTTCAACATCGGCGGGAACAAAGTTAGACTGATTGCGGCTCTGCATTATAATCGAAACAAGATTTACATCCGCCACGTGTTGACCCATGAGGAATACAACGCGGGCAAATGGAAAAAATGATATGTCTGCCGCAGAACTGGCAAAAGTAACCGAATCTTGGCCGCCCATCTCACGCGAGGTCCGAGTGCCCCGCACCAAGGCCGAATATCAGGGCCTCGTTGAGTTTCTAGATCACCTGACCGACGAAGTAGGCGAAAACGAGAATCATCCTCTCGCCTCTCTCATGGACGTAGTTGGAGTGCTCATCGAAAAATACGAGGATGAACACGTCCCAGCTTTAACCTCGGGACCGAGGCCTGCGAAATAACTTCGCAATCCTCGATCCGCTATACGGCTCGGCGTTGCCCTTGCGAATAGGCGCTTGGCGGTCGGCGCAGATCAATCGCGCGCTTCACCAAAGGCGGGCGCGACCAATCCGCGATCGTGCGCTTCAGCAATGCGAGGCGGTTGGATCTCGTTCGCAGGCTGGCCTGCAACTCGCGCTGCACTCTTTCGCGCAAGCCGGGCAACACGCCGTTCCGGGCGAAACCCCACGCATCTTCGTCACGCGCCTGGCGCAGGCTGTCCTCCAGCGCGAAGAGCGCGCGGGTTAGCTCGGCAAACACCGCGCGCATTTGCGACACGCTCGTCTGGTCGCTGAAGCGCTCGGAGTCGATATCGCTGAGCGCGAGAAGAATTTCGAGATGCGCGATGTCGCTCGCCGCATAGGCCTCCTGGACTTCGTGCCACAAAGCAGACGCAGCCGCGTTCCCGTCAGCGCGCAGGTCCGGATGCAATCGGCGAACGAGGAGCCGGTAAAGTTCCTTCACGCGCGCGTCGATCGGCGCCGATGCCGGTTCTTCATTCACGGTTTCCCGGCGCACCGGCTCGGCGCGCTGAAAGTTTTGCGCTGGCCGCGGCTCATCGTGCGGGCCGCGGAACATGTGGGACTTGAAAGCTTCAAACGTAGTCGTGTAGGCCTCGTCATCGAGCTTGTCCGGGTTCGTGCCGATGAATTTCTGCACCCATTCCTGAAAGAGCGCTTCTTTCTCAAACTCGCTCAGTCTCGGTTCCTCGCCGGGCTGCTCCCTTCGCGGGGCCGGCGGTTCGTCCTCGACCAATGATGGATTCTCCCGACGAAACATCACTCGTTGATAAGCGCTCTGCGGATCGTAAAAGCCGCGCCGCATTTCCATCTCGACTTCATGCACCAGCGTTTCGCTGTCGCGAACCTGGACCTCCACGTCGCGCAACTCGCTGAGCAGCGGCCCGAATTCCCGGGCCCGCCAGCGGACAAAGCCCGGCTTATCTTCCCGCTCGAAGCGATGCCAGGCTGCGCGCAATTCTTCAAGCCGCGCCATCAAGGCGCTGCATTCCGCGCCGGCCGCGTTGCGCAATGGGTTCTGGTCGATCAGGACCATTTCGCGCGCGCCGATTCCAACGCGCATGATCCTTGCGAACCTTCGCCTAGTTATCCGTTCTCCCGCCATTCCGCCGACTAATGATCGTAACGCTTCTCGCCGGCCTTGATCTCAACCTCGAGCTTGTTCTGCGGCGGCGGCAGCGGACAGGTGGCGAAAGGAGTGAAAGCGCACGGCGGATTTTCCGCTTTGTTGAAATCGAGCACCACTTCGCCGTTGGCTGGCTCATCGGCATAGAGAAACCGTCCCGATCTGTAGGTGTCGTTTTGGTTCGACCCGTCGCCGAAGATAATAAACAGGGTGCCGTCATCTTCCGTGACCGGCTGAAGCGAACACTCTTTTCCTTGCAGGCTAAACTTCAGCACGCCCGGACTCTTCATCTTAAAATTTCCGCCGAGAACATTCGGAACCATCACCTCCTTCGGCTCCGGAAAGGCCTCGAAGCGCGCCGTGACCTTATAGCTCCCATCGACGGGAAACCAATGCAGTCCTTTGAAATTCCGTCTTGCTTCGCTGTTGCTGTCCTTCAACCGGATGCCGAACCGATCTTCGCGCCTGATGAGATAGAAGGTCTGCGTTGCGGCGCGAATCTCCGTCGGCTTTCCCTTTTCGTCGGAGACGAGGTCGATCGTCGAAATGCTTTTGCCATCGCTCTGGGCATCGACGCCGCTCTCAACCTTCAAAGTTGCCGCGCCGTCTTTGAAATTGATTTCGCCAAACTTTCCCTTCTTAAAGTTGTCGGTCAGCCGAACATCAAAATTCTCACCCGCGCCGACCGTATTGATCCCATCCTTCAACCAAGATAGCCCTGCCACCGTCAGCCAGCCGGTTTCCTTTTTCAGGTTAGTCTCCCGTTCGCTCCGCCATTTCTCGACGGCTTTGACGTAATCCGTCTGCGCCTGCGCCGAAGTGAGTGACACGAGCACGATCGCCAGAAAAATACGGTAGGATTTTTTCATACGGTGCACTGCCCCCAACTTGTCACTCGTCACTTTCCTTCGTACGTCGCTTGTAGCTTTGCGAGATCGAGCTTCGTCATTTGCATCAACTCATGCATCACCCGCTGCAATCCAGCCGGGTCTTTCGCCCATTCTGCGAAAAACTTCGATGGCACCACCTGCCAGGAGAGTCCGTACTTGTCCGCCAGCCAGCCGCATTGCACTTCCTCTCCGCCATCGGCGGTCAGCTTTCCCCAATAATAATCGATCTCCTCCTGCGACTCGCAGTTGATCACGAATGAGACCGCTTCGGTGAACTTGAATTGCGGCCCGCCGTTCAACGCCACGAACTGCTCTCCATCCAGCTCGAACGACACCGTCATCACCTGGCCCTTCCGTTCCGACGGCTCCTCCCCGGTGTAATGCGTGATCTCGTTGACCTTCGAATTCCTGAATACCGAGACGTAAAACTTCGCCGCCTCCTCCGCCTGATCATCGAACCACAAAAATGGGGTAATCCGTTGCATGCCTTACACAAAAGCTGAAATCCTGAAAAACTGAAATGCTGAAATAGGAAATGATCCGGCGCGGGCTTGCCGGCTTTTAGCGTTTCAGCATTTCAGCATTTCAGTTTTTCGTCAGGTGCTGTAGATGTTCGGATGCGTTCGATCCTTCTCACAGTTGGTTGTCTCTTCGCGTTGCTCACTGCGGCGACGGCGGAACAAAGTTACAAACTCATTCAGGAAATCCCGATCGGAGGCGAAGGCGGGTGGGACATTCTTACGATCGATTCCGCGGCCCACCGGCTGTATCTCTCGCACGCGACGAAGGTCGTCGTGGTCGACCTCGATAAAAACGCGGTCGCAGGCGAGATCGCGGATACGCCCGGCGTGCACGCGTTCGTGGCAGTGCCGGAGCTAAACCGGGGATTTTCCGCCAACGGCAAAGAGAACAAATCGAGCGTGGTCGATCTGACAACACTCAAGACAATCGAGAAAGTGGATACCGGTAAGAATCCGGACGCGATCGCATACGAACCGACGAAAGGGGAAGTTTACATTTTCAATCATAGCGGAACCTCGGTCACGGTGATCGGGGCGAAGAGCGCGAAGGTGGTGAGCACTATCGAGCTGGGCGGGACTCCGGAGTTCGCGGTGGCTGACAGCGCGGCCGGCCGGGTTTACTGCAATCTCGAGGACAAGAGCGAAGTGGTCGCGATCGATTCGACGAAGCACGAAGTCGTTTCGCGCTGGTCGCTCGCCCCGGGGAAAGAACCGACCGGCATCGCTCTCGACGCGGCGCATCATCGATTGTTCGCCGCCTGCAACAACAAGATGATGGTGATGCTCAATACCGAAACCGGCAAAGTCGTTGCAACGGTGCCGATCGGTTCCGGCACGGACGGCTGCGCGTTCGATCCCGGGACGCAGCTTGCCTTTGCCTCGTGCGGCGAAGGCGTGACGACGATCGCGAAAGAAGAAACGCCAGACAAACTCACGGTCGTGCAAACCCTGAAGACGGAGCCGCGCGCCCGGACCATGGAAGTCGATCCGCGGACGCATCGGATCTATTTGCCCTGCGCGCAATTTCAGCCGGCGCCCAGTCCCTCGCCGGGTGCATCGCCCGGGCGGCCGACCGTTGTGCCGAATACCTTCAAGCTGCTGGTCTATGCTCCGGAAGGAAAGTGACAAGTGACGAGTGACAAGTGACGAGTTGAAGAAGGCGCTTTGGATTGCCTTCGCCATTTGCGCGCTCGATGCGGGCATAGCGCGCGGGCAGGGCGGACCGCCCATGATAACCGACGACCCGGGCACACCGGGCAACGGTCATTGGGAAAATAATCTCGCGATCGCGTTCGAGCATCGGCCTAACGAGACCTCGCTCGACCTGCCGTCGATCGACTTGAACTACGGCTGGGGCGACCACATCCAGCTCACCCTCCAAACGTCCTCCGTTATTCTGAAGCGGCGCGGTCATGGCGCGATCGGTGGTTTGGGCGGAACGGAGGCGGCGGTAAAGTGGCGTTTTCTCGATCGGGAAACCAGCGGCGTCGCGATGTCGACGTTCCCGCGAATTATCTTCAACGTGCAGTCCTCCTCGGCGCGCCGCGGCCTCGCCGATGACGGCACCCGCTTCCAATTCCCGGTGCAAATCATGCGGCGGTTCGGACGGATCGATCTCGATTTCGAGTTCGGCCCGCTTTTCAGCACAGTCGGCCGCAGCGAATGGCTCTACGGGATCGTCGGTGCGGCACCAGTCACCAGGACCACCGCGCTCATGGCGGAGCTGCATGGAACTTCGCGCATGAGTTTCAAGCGCGACGTCCTGATTGTGAACGTGGGAGTGCGCCAGACGCTGAGCGACAAGTGCAATCTCATTGCTTCGCTCGGCCATGAACTTCGCGATCCTGACCAGTCGCTTGCCTTGATCGGCTACTGCGGCTTGCAGTTGCTCTACTGAACGGCGTCTTCTCTCGATTTCCTCAATGCGTTTTCGAGGCCGGCTTCTGCGGGAAAATCAGAATCAACGCGATGATTACCACCACGAGCGCTATCGAGGCAGTGTAACGGCTGAGCGCCAGCCCTCCGTCTGCGTGCGGCTTGTCGAGAAAGTCGCCGACGACGGCGCCGAGCGGGCGCGTCAAAATGAATGCTGCCCAAAACAAAATGACGCGTGAAATGCTGGTAAAATAATAGAGAAGCGCGGTCAGCAGAAGCAAACCACCGAACACCGCGGCCGCCCCGACATAGCCCATCTCATTGGTATCGGCGACCCAATCGCCGAGTGCCGTCCCGAGCGTCTGCGAGAACATGATCGTCACCCAATAAAACACCTCGACCTTCGGCGTATTCACCGTTTCGATCGATATGCTCCCGGTTGACCAACGCCAGATCAGAAGCGACGCGATCACGAAGATCAGCAGGATTGTCGAACCGCCGGTGTAGCCGATGCCGAGCGATCTGGTGCAATAATCCGCCAGGGTGGTGCCCACCGTCGTCGTGGCGACGATCGTCAGCCAGTAGAGGAACGGGTGAAATTTCTTCGCCCTGATTTGCACGAGCACCGCGGCTACGAAAATGACACCGAAGATTGCCGTTCCGATCAGATAGCCGGTGCCCTTGGCTTCGGTTGTCGTTTCGCCCAGCCACGACATGGTAACGGCATCGCCCCCGGTCTCGCCGAGCGTCGTCGCCAGGATCTTGATGATCCAAAAGAGAAGCGTTACCTGCGGGACTTTCGCAACGAGGTCCAATTTCCTTTCGTCCATTGTTATCCAATGGAGATAACGGAATGACATTTCAAGATTTGCTTTCAGGCTTTCGGCTTTGCAGGATTCGGGAACCATCGTGGACAAGACCGAATTAATTTTGATTTGTCTCGTGGCTGTCGCGCTGCTGGCGATCGTCGCACGGAAAATCAGCGTTCCATATCCGATCCTGCTCACCGTCGGGGGTGGACTTCTGGCTCTGGTACCCGGCCTGCCCGCGATTCATCTCGATCCTCAACTGGTCTTCAATCTGTTTCTTCCGCCGCTCCTTTATCCCGCGGCCGTTTACACCTCATGGAGAGATTTTCGCGCGAACCTTCGGTCGATTCTTCCACTCGCCATCTTTCTCGTCCTGCTGACGATGACGGCGACCGCCTACCTCTTCCACGCGCTGACCGGATTGCCTTTGCCGGTCGGTTTTGTTTTCGGCGCTCTCATCTCACCCCCGGACGCCGTGGCCGCTCTGGCGGTGACTAAAGATCTTCGCGTTCCCCGCAAGATCATTGTCATCCTCGAAGGCGAGAGCCTGGTGAACGACGCCACCTCGTTCATCTCTTTCCGTTTCGCGGTAGCCGCCGTGCTGACCGGGACGTTTTCGCTCGGGCAGGCGAGCGCGCAATTTCTTCTCGTCGCCGCGGGTGGGATCGCGGTCGGTCTCGCCACTGGCTGGCTGGCCACGCAAGTGCAGAAGCGTTTGGACGATCCGCCGGTGCAAACCATGTTCTCGCTCCTTACTCCGTACGTGGCCTACTTTAGCGGGGAAAAGCTGCATGTCTCCGGCATCCTGGCAGTAGTCATTGCCGGCATTTATTACGGGTGGCGCGCGCCCCATGTCTTGAGCGGGCGGATGCGGCTCCAGGCGGTACCGGTTTGGCAAATGGTCGTCTTCATTCTTAACGGAATCCTTTTCATGCTGATCGGGCTCCAACTGCCGCAGGTGATCCACGCGCTCCCTCCCGGTTCGGCGATGTCCGTTGTGAAACTGGCGGTGCTCATCCTTTTGACGATCGTCCTGGTTCGTTTTCTCTGGCTCTTCGTCGCCACTTATTTGCCGCGACTGTTCAGCCGCACGTTCCGTCGCAAGAACCCCGCGCCCTGGCAGCAGACAGCCTTCATCGCCTGGACCGGGATGCGCGGCGCGGATTCGCTCGCTGGCGCGCTGGCGATTCCATTTCTCCTGGCTAATGGCGCGCCTTTCCCCGGACGCGACCTCATCCTGCTCCTGACGTTTTGCGTCATTTTCGGAACGCTTGTTCTGCAAGGACTCACCCTTAAGCCACTGGTTCGCTGGCTGAAAATTGTGGACGATCACGTTCCCGAAAAAGAAGAGCGCTTGGCGCGTTTGAAAGCGAACGAAGCGGCCCTCGCGCGCATCGAAGAGATGGGATCGACGAGTCAAGCGAGGCCTGAGAGCGTCGAACGTCTCCGCTCCGAATACGCCGATCGTATCCGGCAATTGAGCAGAGACACCTCACATGAAGAAAGTGTCCGCCGATTGTACTCAAAGGACTTCGAGCAACTGGCCCGCGAAGCCTTGAAGACCGAACGCGACGCCGTCATCGCCCTGCGCAACGAAGAGACCATCAACGACGAAGTCTTGCGCCGCATCCAGCACGACATTGACCTCGCCGAAGCCCGCCTCCAGCGACGCAGGTAAGGAACTGAATACGATCTGCCTTGATGACGAACTGACGAACGGCAATAAGAAGCTGTCCTGCCACTTTCTCCAGCCAGGCAAGATCGAATGAACTCGCGTAACTTCTTTGCCGAACTGAAGCGGCGCAATGTCGTTCGCCTGGCCGGGCTTTATCTCGTCGGCGCTTGGCTGCTCACTCAGGTCGCGAGCACCGTGCTCCCGATGTTCGGCGCGCCCGATTGGCTGCCGCGCAGCGTGGTGCTCCTACTCGCGATCGGTTTTGTGCCGGTGTTGATCTTCAGCTGGGTTTTTGAGCTAACGCCAGAGGGCTTGAAGCGCGACGAGGACGTCCGTCCCCAGCAATCGATCGCCCCGCAGACCGCCCGGCGCATGGATCGCATGATCATCGTCGTGCTGCTCCTCGCGCTCGGCTACTTCGCGGTCGACAAGTTCGTCCTCACGCCACGCCGAGCCGCCGCGCCTAA
>JBEEHU010000085.1:0-81897 GCA_041167565.1 Verrucomicrobiota bacterium
CGCGCCGAGCGCTTCTTTCGCATTCTCGTTTCCGTTCGCGATCATCCACCAGGTCTCTTCGGCGTCTGCTGTGTAACCCCAGCCTTCCGCGAGTTGGGCGATGGGGGCGAGCCATTCCGGGCGGCCAGGTGTGGCCTTCAACGCCGCGCGCCAGACGGTCTTCGATTCCATCGATGGCCGATCGGCGAGGCTGAGATGATGCAAGGCGTGACTTTGGACGGCGAGACGGAAGCATTCCTGTTCGCCCCAATTTTTCCCCTCGACCCACGCCTCCAACCCGCTCCAGTTCTGAAGAAAACTGTAGGCCTCGGCGATAGCCAGGGGAACAGGCTGCGCGCCCAGGATTTTTGGAGGGAGCGACAATCCCCAAGTGAGTGCGGCCTGAGCCATCCCGTGGCGATTCATCCAGGTGATGAGCGGCGCCGCGGTGGCCGGCGACTGGCTGGCGCGCGATTGCACTTCGAGAAGACACGTTTGCGCGGCTTCAGTTCCACGGGTCGCTTCTACATAGAGCAGCAAGTCGGAGAACGTCGCGTTTTTTTCCGACTTCAATTCTCCGGCCCACTTTTCTGCGGAGACCCGGGAATTACGGGCGAGGGCGTCGGAGACGAGCGCGCGCAAAGATTCAAGGCGGATGGCCGGTTGTTCGCAGAGCCGCATCAGATCGGCGCGCGCCTTTTCGTTCGTAGCGCTATCGGGTAAAGTGAGGCGCACGGCGGCAAGATTGAGGACGAGCTGCTGGTTATCCGGCTCGATCTCAACGGCGGCGGCAAATTCAGGTTCGGCGACCGCCGGCTGTTTTTCTGCGACGGCCAAGGCGCCCGCCAGCTGATGATATTTGATGGTGTTATGCGCATCGGATTTGATCGCGCCGAGTACTTTGCGGGCAAGATCGAGCTGCCCGAAGCGGAGCGCCGTTCCGGCCAGGGAAAGCTGGTTCTCCGCTACGTTCGGTTCGAGCGTGAGGACGCGCTGCCGCCAGGAAAGAGCCTCTCCGTTTCCGGTAATTTCCGCGATGTTCGCCATCACCCGACAGGCCACAACGTTGTTTTGGTCGAGCTGCAAAAGGCGCCGCGCTACGAGCACAGCGCTTGGATAGTCGCCGCGCATGAAGAAATCCTGCGTTTGTTTCGAGAGATGGCTTTTGCGCCAGAGCCCGTACCCCCGGTAACCGCCGAAAGCGATCGCGGCGACCAGAACGCAGACGGCCAGACGGCGCATCCATCGACGGTAAAAATCCCGCCGCTGCAAGGCGCGAACATTTCCGAAGCAATCGTTATTTCCGGAATTTTGCACTGTGACGAAGAATGAGAGCTGCCGCCACGAGACAGGAGCCGAGCGCGCTCCAGGCGGGATTGATTTCGGGAATCGGCGTAAAGGTTATGTCGCAAAGGCCGATATACTGTGGATCCGGATTACTCTTTGCATCGGGACCGCTCGCCAAGGGGAAAGTCAGAGACGTTATTGGCGTGGATCCAAAACCAATCATCGCGCTGCCGGCGGCTCCGGAACCCGCGCCGGAGTCGGGGACGATAATGTCATTTCCCAGGTGGCCGGAATTAACGTCGTAGGCATTGCGCACCGACCCGGGATTCCAGGTAACGCCATCCCAGTCCAGGGTCACCGCCTGACCGGCAGTAGCGAAGGTTCCGCTAAGCAGAAAAAGGAGAACAATGCGACGAGCGAAGCACATACAGAGAGCCAGCACTTTCATAGCAGCGACCATGCCGCCTTGATCAGCCGCCGGTGGCTATGCGGCGCATGAGTTCAGACCGTTAAAGAGCGTTGGTCTTTCCAGCGCGGTCGATGAATCTTCCTCGATGTCGAGGCCGCAGTTTCAGAACCGGTTTGCTGCCTGGATCGTGCCGGTAGTCCTCTGGCTCTGGCTTTTTTTTCACCTCCGGATCGAGTGGTCGCTTAATCCGCAATACAACTACGGTTGGGCCGTTCCTTTTCTGGCGCTCCTGCTTTTTTATCTTCGTTGGCAACGGCGTCCGCCGCCTGATTCCCGGTTTCGGAAAAATCGCGCCGCACTCCTCGGCATGTGGTGTCTTCTCATCCTGTTGTTTCCGCTTCGGGTAATCGAAGAGGCGAATTCTGAGTGGCGATTATTGAGCTGGCTCCTCGCGCTCAGCGTCGTGGCATTTTCACTTCTCTCGCTGGCTCGAGCTGGCGGGACCGCGTGGCTCAAGCATTTCGCTTTTCCAATCTGCTTTCCGCTGGCTGCTGTTCCGTGGCCGGTCCAGTTCGAGAACGTGATCGTGCAAACGATGATGCGCGCGGTTGCGTCCATCGCGGTGGAAATCGCCGGCTGGCTCGGAGTCGGAGCGTATCAACTCGGCAACGTCATTCAGTTGCGCAACGGATTCGTCGGCGTCGATGAAGCCTGTAGCGGCGTGAAAACGTTTCAGGCCGGCATCATGGTCGCGCTTGTCCTTGGCGAATTGCTTCGATTGTCATCGGGAAGGCGGATCGCCCTGTTGCTGCTCGGATGCGGCTGGATTTTCGCCTGCAATGTCTTTCGCGCGACCGCGCTGGTCCTTGTTGCGGCCCGGAGCGGGTTGGAAGCGCTGGGGCGATGGCACGACATGATCGGCACAGCCGCTTTGCTTTGTGGAATGGCGGGAATGCTGGCGCTGGCCTGGCTTTGGAAACGCGAGCCGGAAAACGGGACAGCCGTTGCCCAATCTTCTTCGCTGCCGCGCGAATTGTTGACGCCGCACCTTATCGGCCTGGCCTGGCTCGCCGTCGTTTTTTCCGGAACCGAGATTTGGTATCGCAGCCATGAGCGCCAATTGGTTGAGCGTCCGCGCTGGGAGGTAAGATGGCCCGCTCGGACCGAGACGGTGACTCCTTTGCCGATCCCGGAAACGACCCGCGTTATCCTTCATTACGACGAGGCAAAAAGCGCGGCCTGGGAAGATCCGCGCGGGGTGCGGTGGTGGAGTTTTTTTGCGCGCTGGAAACCGCAACGCGCCGCGCTGCAATTGGTGCGAAGCCATTCGCCGGAGATTTGTTTACCGGCCATTGGCCGCACTTTTATAGCCGAAAGATCCCGGCTAACCGTGGCCGCGCATCCGGCGCCACTTGAATTTCGCGTCTACGAATTCGAGCAACAGGGCCGCCCGCTTTTTGTTTTCGTTTGCGTCCAGGAAGACAAACTTGCTGCTTCGGCAACGCAATCGCAGGAGTGGAACATGCGCGGCCGCCTGCTCGCTGCCATCCATGGAAAACGCAATCTTGGCCAGCGCCTTCTCGAAATCGCGGTTACCGGCCTGAATGATTTTGCCCAGGCGAAAGAAGCGGTAGCGAAGACCGTGAGCGAGATCGTCGAGCCGGAAAAGCCTACGGGCTGACCACCGGAAGGATGGGGACCTGGACGGGCGCGCTCGGAGGCGCCATCAGGGGCGCATTGCTCGCATAGACGTCCGGAAATTCCGTCGTGCTCAACATCGAAAGCGGCATGTCGCCAAAGGCGCTGATCTCAGCCACTTCAAATCCCTTCGCCGCGTCTGGGGCGCTCGGCGTCCAGCGCAAAGCGACATAGCGGGCGCCATGTGGATCGAAATTAACCGCCGCCTTGCCGCCGCCATTCCCATCCGTGACAGAAGCGATCGGCTTCGAGCCGTTCAGGTCGCCCGGGTTCGATCCGAGTTCCTCGAGCAAAAAGACGTCAAGGGTGCCGGCCTGCATTTTGTAGAGAGCGCTCACGCGATGCAACCGTTCCTGTTCGGCCAGTTCGACGATCACGGTCGGATGCGGGTCGGCTGGGGCGAATTGAAATGCGGTAATGGTATCGTCGTCGATCATTCGGCGAGCGGATTCTGCGATTCCGGAGCTGACGAAAACGACGTGGGCTTTCGCGTAGAGATTGGCGAAATTGAAGTTCAACATGTCTTCGAGCCTGCGCGTGGCTGCGGTGTTTTTGACTCGGATAACCCCATGCTGGCGAGCGCCGAACTTCTGAAGCGATTGCTCGCCATAAAGGCCCAACGCCGCGATTCGGCCGCCTTTTTCGACGCGGAACGAGAGCTTCACGTAGCGCGCTTCCACTCCAAGAAGCGACAGATCGAAGTGGCGCTTTCGTGTAAACGTCGTGCTGCCACTCACCTCAATCCATTTCAAACTCTGGGCGGCCAACCGGTAATTGGAGACTGAGACTTTCATCCCGCCTTCGGCCGAGGCGTTCTCGTTCACGAAGGTGAAACGGTCGAGCATTGACGTTTTCGGCAAAGTAATAATGAAGGTCGTTTCGCCTTCCTGCAGCGGACAACTGAGAGTGTCGTCATCCATGATCAACGCCGAGGCGCTGGAATTTTTCTCGGTCGCGCTGGGCACCGCGACGACGCGGCCGTCGGGAGTGATGAGGTCTATGGTCGCGCCACAGTTCATGCGCGCAAGATTTTTGGCGGGATTGCTATCGTCGCCTTCGGCTGGAACCTCACCCGCCAGAGCGGATTTGAGGGCGCCGGTCAGAAACGCACACGCGACGAAGAGCCGGAGGGCGCTGCGGCCGGATTTGAGGGGGCGTGACCAACTCATATTACAGAAAAGCAAAGCTAGGAGCGGGCCAAGCCTCGGTACTTTTTCCTAGACGCTGCCGGTAGTAACCGTTGTTACCCGATTTCTGTAAAACGGATCGATTTCGGCAGTTCGTCCCATCCGGGCGGAGAAAGAGAGCCGATTTTCCTTGCTGTAATGTCCTTCTCTAGCTACAAGAACGGGCGTTATACCTTAACCAATTGAAACAACCGATCTGCCATCCAAAAACGGTCTCCGCCGGATGCGCGCGAGACTTCGAGAATGCCGCCGGGCAATCTCGAGAAATTTTTTGGTATCACATCTGCTAACCTACACCGGACTGACCCACATGAGCCGTCACGCAACTCCTCACTCTCTGATTGCCTGCAGAATCGCACTCGCTCTCTTTCTTCCGCTGGTTTGTGCCGGCCCGATCGCTCGCGCCCAGGATGCCATTCGTCCGTCACTGGCCGGCGAATCCGCCGCCGAAGCACGCCGCCAATCCATCGACAAAATTCCCTACAACCTCCAACTCGGTCCGATCAAGTTTCGGTTCAGCGCGACGATGGGGATCGAATACAACGATAACATCAACCTGGCAGAAGACGGGTCGATCGTTGTCGCCACGACCGCGGGACCAGTAGTCCTGAGGACCTCGCCTCAGGAAGATTTCATCCTGCGCCCACAGGTGAACGTGAACGCTCTCTGGCCAATCACGCAGCTGAACACCCTCAAGCTCGATCTCGGGGTCGGTTACGCGTTCTACCTCGATCACTCGAACTACAACACCAATGGCGTGCTCGTCACCCCCGGATCGCAGATCGCGTTCGACATTTTCGTGAACGATTTCCGGATCAATTTGCATGACCGCTTTTCACTCGAGCAGGACCCGGTCGCGGAAGTCGCCCTCAGCAACGTCGCCGATTACGGTCGCTTCCAGAACACCGCCGGCATCTCGGTCCTGTGGGATTTGAACAAGGCCGTCGCGACGTTTGGCTACGACCATTATACTTTTATCTCCACCACGAGCGCGTTCGATTATCTCGATCGTAACGCCGAGAT
This sequence comes from Verrucomicrobiota bacterium, assembly GCA_041167565.1. Lineage (GTDB taxonomy): Bacteria > Verrucomicrobiota > Verrucomicrobiia > Chthoniobacterales > UBA10450 > AV80. Next base: position 5,584 of record JBEEHU010000085.1, read on the forward strand.
CGTTTCGGGAACGCTCGCGTTTACCCCTACTTCCACGATGACGGTCGGAGTGGAAGCGGCCTACGTTCACACCTACTACGATCGAAATATCCTGAACGACTCGGACACGTTTAGCGTCGGTGGTTTCATGGAAACCCAGCTAACCAGTAATCTCAAACTGCGCGTGGCCGGCGGATTTCAAAACATCGAGTTCGACAATACCGGGCTGGTCAATGATGCGCATGATCTCAACGATTATTATGCGAACGCCCTGCTCTCGCATCGGGTCAACTCCGTGCTCACCCACAGTATTTCGGTCGGCCACGAAACCCAGCTCGGTGTGAATTCCAATTACGTGAAGCTCAATTACGCCCGTCACACCGCCAACTGGAACATCTTTCTTAAAACCCTCCTTTCGACGGAGTTGTTTTACGAGGACGCGGATGATTCCGGAGGCAGCGGTCCATTGTTCCTGCCCATTCCGGGAGTTCCCAATATCAATCCGTTCGTGGCGGAACACATCCACCGTTACGGCGGCGCCATTACTCTCGGCTATCTGCTCACGCCGCACGTCACGCTTGGACTTCGTTATCAATACACACAGAAAGATTCGGATCAGCCGCTGCGCGATTATCGGCAAAATCGCGTCGCGCTCGATGGCACCTATAGCTTCTAAAGAGGAGACAATTGCAATCGCATGAGAACATGGGCCTTCACATTCCTCGCCGCCGTCTGTATCGCGCGGCCGTTGCCACTTCTGGCGCAGGAAAGCAGTCCCATGCCTTCAATTCCGAAAGCGGCGGCAGTGGACCAGCCCACCACCAGCACAGTCATGCGGACCAATTCCATGACGGCGCTGGACGACAAAAAGCGCCTGGGGTCTAACGACTACGTGAGCCTTCGCGTTGTCGAAGATCGCGACAACGAATTCCAGCGGCTGCGCGTCAACGACAACGGCGAGCTGGAAGTCCCCTACGTGGGTCTGGTGCCGGCGGCAGGCAAGAGCTGCAAGGAACTCGCCTACAGCGTCAAGGCAGCGCTCGAGCGCGAATATTATTTTCACGCCACGGTGATCATTGCGCTCGATCGCGTCAGCGAAAAATCACGCGGCAAAATTTACGTCTACGGTTCGGTCAAAGGGCAGGGGCCGCAGGAAATCCCGGCCGATGAATCTTACACCGTGAGCAAGGCAATCATCCGCGCCGGCGGCTTCGGCGATTTCGCGAACAAGCGCAAAGTGAAAGTCACGCGCAAAGGCGGGCACGATTTCGTGGTCGATCTCAAGCGTGTCATTGAAGAAGGACACAGCGAAGAAGATCTGGTCGTGCAACCGGACGATCAAATCTACGTGCCGCAGCGTTTGATCAACATGTAGTCATGTCAACGCCCGCCACCACCGATCGTCCCGTTTCCGCGCCCTGGAGCACTGCGTTCATCACCCGGCTGCATCGCTACAAATCGCTGCTGCAACGCCGCTGGTGGATCCCGGTTTTGACCATTTGCCTCGGGCTTTTTGTCCAGGCCTGGCTCATTTACCAGACGCCGCCCTCATTCGAATCGCGCAGCAAGATGATGCTCGCCGGCAAGATGAACATCAGCCAAAGCGCGGTCTACAGCGAAGACAGCGTCAATTTTTACGGCACCCAGATTCAACTCATGCAGAGCGCCGAAGTAAGGCGCAGCGCCGAGGCGCTGGTCCGCTCCCTCCATCCGGAATTGCAGCCGGTTGCGGTCGAAATCACGGTGTTGCAGAAACCGCGCACTTCGATTTTCGACCTGGCCGCGGTCGGCAGCACCCCGGAGTACACGCAGGCCTACCTGAACGCGGTGATGCAGAAGTACGTCGATTTCAAAAAAGGCCTGCGCGAGAACCAGGGCTCGACGGTGACGACCGCGATCACCGAGCAGCTCATCCAGGTTGAAAAAGATCTGCGGAACGCCGAGGACGAGATGCTCGAGTTCCAAAAGCAAAATAACATCGGCTTCATAACGGAAGAAGGGAACAGTGCTGCGCAATATCTGGTCAGGTTGAACCAGCAACACGCTCAGCTTAAAACCGAGTACGATCTGCTCAGCCTGCTTGATCTCGATCAGAACCTGGATCGCAGCCAGAGCAAGAACGATGGGACCACCCCGCCGAGCACCCAGGCATCGGACGAAAAAGCACCGGGCCTGGCATTCTCCGACGTGGGCCCGGAAGCCGATTATCTCAAGGCGAAGCAGAACGTGCAGTTGCTCAAGGCAGAACGCGAAACCCTCTCGAAGGACCTGCGTCCGAAGCATCCAAAAATCATCAAGCTCAATGACGAGATCACGAAGCAGGAAAAACTGATCGATCTCTTCCGCCAGGACACGGTCGAGAAACTCGAGACGCGCCGGAAATCCATCGGTAAGCAGATGGAAAATCTCGAGACCAACATTAAGGAGTGGGCAGCAAAGTCGCTCGATTTGAGCCAGCGGCTCGCGCAATTCAATCGGATCAAAGGCAAGGCCGAGCGGCTGAAATTGCTTTACGACCGGCTCACGAACAATCTCAAGGACATCAACGTTTCCCAAAGCGTGGATAGCGGCGATCAGATTTCGATCATGGAAATGGCGGGCGCGCCAATCTCCGTGCGGCCTGGTTTGCTCAAGAGCCTGTTGATCGGCCTCGGTTGCGGTGCTCTTGCCGGCATCGGCATTCTGCTCCTGCTCGATCGGATCGACGATCGCATGGCTTCCTTCGGCGAATTTCAGCATCAATTCTCCGAAAACGTCCTCGGCCAGATTCCGAAGGAAAAAACAAAAGGCCGCGTCACGCTGCTTCAGGCCGACGACGCGCGGCACGTCTTTGCCGAATCTTATCGCAATATCCGGTCGTCCATTTTCTTCATGCCCTATGAAGGACCGCGCCCGAAGACGCTCCTCATCACCAGCTCGGTCCCGAACGAAGGGAAGTCGACAATTTCGTCCAACCTCGCCATCACCATGGCGCTATCGGGCGCGCGTACTTTGCTCATCGACGGCGATCTCCGGCGCGGAGCGTTGCGCGAATCGTTCGGCGTTTCGTCGACGATGGGTTTCTCAGAGGTCTTGAAGCAGGAAGTTAGCTGGCAGGAGGTAGTGGTGCCGACCACTTATCCAAATCTGTACCTGATGCCGCGCGGCAAAACCCTCGGCCAGCCGAGCGAACACCTGCTGCGTGAATCGACCGATATTCTTTTGCGCGAGATGTACAATCACTACGATTACATCATCATCGATAGCTCGCCCGTTCTGGCCGCCGACGATTCCACCAGTCTCGCCCCGAAAATCGACGCCACCCTTTTCGTGGTGCGGCTCTCGTATACTTCTGCGCGTCTCACCCGCAAATCGCTCGAGCTGCTCTACAATCGCCAGGTCAATGTCCCGGGCGTCATTCTCAATTACGTCGATACATCGCTGCCGGAATATTATTACTACCAATATTCGGAGTACTACAACACGCCGGTGCCGGTTGAGGAACATGACGAGGTCGCTGCTGCCTCGCGTCGCTCTCAGCCGAAACAAATTCAATCTTCGTAGCACCCGTTCCTCTTTCCGGAACGTGACGTTGATCGGCCCGGCGTCGCGCGGAATCAAGCGATGAGCTTCTTCGGCCCGATTTCGTCTCCAGTCCTTGACGAAGCTTCCGCTCCGGTCATCCGGCGTGCCCTGCATCGCGCCCGCGTCGTGGGCCACTTCGCCTTCGTTCAGTCCGTGGTGCAGGTGATCGGATTTCTGAGCGGCATTCTGCTCATCCGGCATCTCGACCAGCGCGAATACGCTTACTTCACCATTGCGAACACGATGCAGGGCACCCTCAACCTGCTGGCTGATATCGGCATCAGCATCGGCCTCGTCTCCATCGGCGGTCGCGTCTGGCACGACCGCCACCGGTTCGGTCAGCTCGTGAATACGGCCCTCGGTCTTCGGCGAAAACTCGGAGCCGCCGCGATCGTGATCGTCACGCCCATTCTCTATTTCATGCTGATCAGAAACGGAGCATCCGCGAGCTACAGCGCGATCCTCATCGTCGTCGTGCTGGCCGGCCTCGCAGTCCAGCTTTCCATCGGCGTGTTGAGCGTCGTGCCGCGGCTTCGTTCCGACGTTGGCCGCATCCAGACGATCGATATGACCGGCGCGGTGGCGCGTCTTCTGGCCCTGGCCGCGTTGATGTATCTGTTTCTAAATGGCGCGGTCGCGTTTGCGGTTGGTTCGGCCACGCTGCTTCTGCAATATTGGATGCTGCGAAAATATGTGGCCGGCGTCATTGATCTCAAAGCGCCCGAGAATGCGGAGGATCGTGTGGCGATGCGCGGCTTCATTCGCAGCCAGGCGGCGAACGCGATTTTCTTTTGTCTCCAGGGTCAGGTCACCGTTTTTCTCATCAGCATCTTTGGCCGGCAGGTCAGCTCGATCGCCGAGGTCGGCGCGCTCGGCCGGCTCGCAATGATTTTTGCGGTCCTCAGCAATCTCCTGGCGAACGTGTTCGCGCCCGCTTTCGCGCGCTGCCAAAATCTCCGCAAACTCCGCTGGCAATATGCGGCCATTGTCGGTGCCGTGGCCTGTTTCAGCCTCGTGATCATTGCCGCGGCCGCCTTCTTTCCGAGGGAATTTCTTTTCGTCCTCGGCAACAAGTACGCACACCTCGAGCGCGAGTTGTTGTTCATGGTGGGGGGCGCGGTCGTCACGGCGATCGCGGGAACGCTTTGGTCGTTGAACGCGGCCAAAGCCTGGATCGCCGGCTCCTGGCTCTACATCCCGCTCACGCTCGCCACCCAACTCGCGCTCATTCCTTACACCGATTTTTCCAGTGTGACCGGCGTGCTTGTTTTCAATCTTATCTCCGCGATTCCGAGTTTGGTCCTTAACCTCATCCTCAGCTATCGCGGCTTTCGCAGCTGGCGGCTGGCCACCGGCTGAAACATGCCAAACTTCGGCTACCATTTTGCCCGGACGAAAGGCAGGGCGTTCCGTGCGCTCTATCGAAAATTTCTGGGCCGGCTTCCGGCGGTTGACTCGCCACGCTCCTTCCCGTTGGAAGTCTTCTCCTATTCAGGCGAAGCCGCTTTGCCCGAACAAGTTGCTTCGATCCGGTCTTTTTTGCGACATGTTGGACGGCCCGCGCATTTCACTGTCGTGTCGGACGGGACTTACTCCGAGGAAAGCAGGCGGCTCCTGAAGCGTCTCGATTCGTCCGTTTCCGTGAGCGACATCAGCGAATGGATTCCCGGCGATCTTCCCGATGAAATCTATCCTTACCTGAAATCCCATCCCACCGGCCGCCAGCTCGCGCTCATTATGTCGCTGCCCAAAAATGGTCCCGTCTTGTATCTCGATTCCGATATCTTGTTTTTCGCGGGCGGCAATGATCTCCATGCTTACGCCGGGACGCGCGATGTTCCGGCGTTCTACCTGCCGGATTGCCGGTTCTCCGGAGACGAGCGCCTCTTGCGCGATCCCGCTGAAGCAAATGATCCCGTCAACACCGGTTTCCTTTTGTTGTTTCAAAAACTGGACTGGTCCGCGAGCGTGCGGCGATTTCTAGAACTGGACGGTGCGCCGAATTTTTTCACGAACCAGACAATGACCCACCTGGCGATGCACGCGAACGGCGCCGCCCCATTCGACCCGCGAAAGTATGTGCTCCAACTCGATGACCAATTCGTTTATCCGGACCGCTACGCCAATCCGCGAATTGCCCTGCGCCATTACGTGAATCCGGTGCGGCATAAATTTTGGACCGTTTCAAGAATCGATGGATAAGCCGCCAGGATGTCACTGAAGCTTCTAATCTGCTGTCCCATATCGCTGGATGAAAACCTCGGCGCGGCTCGGGTTTCGATCCAAGTAGCTCAGGCCATGTCGGCTTTCGGCTGGGAAGTGACGCTATTGGATGACAGCGCCGTCACCGATCGTCTTCGGGATCTTCACCTCGCCACTGACGGACCGTACCAGGAGCGGCTGCGTCGCTTCCTGCAGCGCGTCTCAGGTGATTACGACGTCATCGAGTACGAACACTGGTGCCTGCCTTTTCCGCGAGAAGAGTTTTCCGCTTCCACCCTGATGGTAGCGAGATCGGTGCTTCTCCATCTGTATAAGGAGATTCAGTTCCCTGGCTTTCGTCGCCTTCGAGACTGGGTGAAGCGCTGGCTGCGTGGAGGGCGGAACGCCGTCTGGAATGCAACCTTTCGAGATCTTGCCGAGAAAACGCTTTGGCAGGCCGATCTGATCAATGTCGCGAATCGTCGCGATGCGGAACTACTCCGGGATCTGGGGTATCCGGATCGAAAAATTATCGTTCAACCCTACGCCATCTCTGCTGAGTCGACGGCCGCATTTCACGCCATCGACCTTGATCGGCGGCGAGATCCGTCGGTTGTGTTCCTTGGATCGTTCGACCCACGGAAAGGCGGCCCGGATCTGCCTGTCATTTTCGCTAACATCGCCGCCCAAATTCCTTCCGTTACCTTCCATCTCCTGGGAACGTCCGGAATGTTTCACAGTGCGGGCGAAGTCCTTTCGGTGTTTCCGCAACGTCTGCGTCCGCGCCTGCGCGTTGTGCCTCGGTTCACGAGCTCCCAACTGCCCGCCTTGTTAGGCAGCCTAAGCCTTGGCGTTTTTCCTTCTTATCTCGAAGGCTTCGGGTTCGCCGTTTTAGAACAACTTGCCAGCGGCTTGCCTGTAGTTGCCTACGATTCGCCCGGTCCTTCCGACATTCTGCCGAGAGAATGGCTTGTCGGTCGTGGTGACGCTCGAGCTTTAGCCGAGCGAGCGATAGCACTCCTCTCCGACGAGCGGCTTCTTCAAACGGCCCGGCATTTGGCGCGTGCCCATGCGTCAAAATTTGATTGGTCGCTGATCGGTGCCTCCACCAGCGCATGTTATCAGGCTAGTTTGACCGCAGTCCGGGACGCTCATTCAGCGCATTGAATATGATTCATTATGCATAAGGGAATCCGGTCCTTGTCAGTCTTTCCTTGTAGCTCGTAGTGTATTATCTGCCGCGATCCTAACCGTGCTCAATTCCATCCATTATTTGTCGTACTTGCTTGGCGCACAGCGTCCGATCACCCAGACCACGGAAGAGGAACGAGAGGTTCTAAGGAGCTATGCGACCGGAAAGAAGCGGCTCGTTGAGATCGGCGTATTTCATGGGGTCAATACGAGAATGTTCCGGGAAGTAATGGCCCGCGACGCAATTCTTTTCGCGATTGATCCTTTCTCCCGGTTCTTTTTCGGAGTGCGCGGCTTAGGATGGGCGCGGAGAATCGCTCATCGTGAAGTTTCCAAGTGCACCAATGGTCGGGTGGTTTGGGTTGAGACTACCGGTCACGCGGCAATTAACGATGCCCGCGTCCAACCTTGCCTGCCCGTCGATTTTATCTTCATCGATGGAGATCATTCGTGGGAGGGGATCAAAGGAGATTGGGAGAGTTGGCGGGAACACATTACGCCTGGCGGAATTGTGTGCCTCCATGACACGCAACATCGGCCCGGCAGTGGTTCGGAGCGTTATATGAACGAAATTATCTCCGCTGACCTTGCTTTTGAATTGGTCTCTTCAGTTTGGTCACTCTCCGTTCTTCGCAGGAAGGATTGACCCGTCACGAAGACGAACGTCGGAGACCCATGAAAGACCTTCAAAAGGAATATGATGCCTGGCATCAGAATGTGCATGGGTCTGAACCGGCAACCCAGGTGCATCTTTGCCAGTGGCACGAGGACGCGCTCGCCCTGGCGCCGCCCTTGCAAAATGCCTCCGTTTTGGAGGTTGGTTGCGGGCCGGGCGATTTCGCCATGCATCTCTCCTCCAAAGCAAAGGCGGTTACCGCTGTCGATTTTTCGACCACTGCAATTGAGATCGCGCGTCGGAAATTCAGCGGCCCCGGCACTCAGCTTGAATTCGCTGTTGCGGATGCTCAGCGATTGCCATTCTCGGATGAGTATTTTGATATCGTTTTCTCCTGTGAATGCCTCGAGCACTTACCCGATCCGCAGTGCGCGTTGATTGAAATGCATCGCGTTTTGAAGCCCGGGGGCACTCTAGTCCTGACGACCGAAAACTATTCAAACGCGATGGTGATCTATTGGCTAATGGCCTGGATAAGGCGACAACCTCTCAACACCGGAAGTGGGACGCAGCCGATCGAACAGTTTTTCCTTTATTGGAGAGTGAAACGAATGATGCAACGCGCAGGATTGAAGGTCCTGAAGATGACCGGCGCGCATCATGTTTTTCTGGCAGTGCCGGGATGTCATCCTCATCTCTTCGTCAAAGATCGCTTCCAAAGCCGCATTCTGGCCCGAATATTCCGCCCCTTTGCACGTCATTTCAGCTTCAAAGCGGTCAAGACTTAGGATGGGGGACTGTCCGTGAGCAAGGTCGTTGTTCATGTAGCCGAGGTCGCAGTGTCTCAAGCCACAGGGATGGGTCGGGTGGCGTATCATTGGCGCCGCGCATTTCAGCAGCGCGGCTATGAATTCATCCACCTTGGTCCCGCCGAAACCGGCCCCCTGATGCATCCCACACTCTTCTCGCGGGCTGCATATTCAGCATACAAACGGTCCGGAAAAAAGGCTGATCTTTTTCTGGTCCACGAACCGGCTGCCGGAAATTTTGTTGGTCGAGGAACTCCGACGTTTGTGTTCAGCCATGGTTTGGAGCAACGCGGTGCCGAGCTTGAAATCCGGGATCGGGCGCCGACTTCCATCTTGGCGCGCATCAAGGGGCTGCTGACGGCCCCTCTTTGGAAGCTGCGCTTGTCCTCTTGCGACCGGGGTTTGCGCGGCGCGACTGCGGCGCTCTTGATCAACCGAGAGGATGCCGAGTACGCGATCAGCCATTACCAGTTACCTCCGGAGAGAATCTGGGTGTTTAGAAACGGAGTGAATCCTGTTAGCGGCGGCCGCGTCCGCTTTCCGGATACGCCATGTCAGGTTCTTTTTCTCGGCTCCTGGCTCAAGCGCAAAGGGACCGAAACGCTGGCACGAGCCGCCGCAATCCTCCATAAGCGTGGAATAATGGTGAAGTGGATGTTAGCTGGCACTGGGTTGGAACGAGACGCGGTGATCGCTCAATGGCCAACTGAGCTGATTGACTCGACGGTCGTCATCCCGCGCTTCGCACCGGATCAGGAAGGTGAGCTGATGGCCGGAAGCAGCATATTCGTTTTGCCCAGTTTCTTTGAAGGACAGCCTCTCGCCTTGCTCGAAGCGATGGTTTGGGGATGTTGCTGCATTACCTCGGATTGCTGCGGACAAAAGGATTTGATCAACGATCGGGAGACCGGTCTCCTCCACACCCCGGGAGACGCGGAGGGGCTGGCTCGGCTGATCGAGGAGTGCGCGGAGAATCGCGAATTGAGGCAGCGCTTGGGCCGAAGCGCCGCAATTTCTGTCGAGGGTCGCACTTGGGATGCGGTCTCGGGTGAGGTCGTATCATACGTCGAAAGCGTGATGGACAAAATCGACCGCGGTCGGGTCGCCACGCGCGTTCCCTCATGAAAACGATCGGGCGCGGCGCGGCGATGGCAGCGAGCGCGATCCGACGCTCGATTATTGGGTCGATTATTTTCGCTTGTTTGCCTGGCGCGGGATGAGCATTCATCACGACCGCGTGCTCCAGATCGTTCCGCATCCGCCCGGAACATTCGATGGCGTCGGCGATTACGCGCTGAATCTCGCCAGAGCGCTCTCCGCCGATCACGGAATCACGACGACCTTCGCCGTTGCGGGAAAAACATCCGTCACTTCAAAAGACGGTTACACCGTCATCTCCGGCTTGAACCGCGACGCTTCCGCTGAGCTGGCAGCGAAATGCGAGCACGTGATTTTGCATTACGTGAACTATGGCTATCAGGCGCGAGGCGTTCCCTTTTCCCTGCGCGCGTTTGCCAGACAACTTCGGCGACAGTTGCGCGGCCGCTGGGTAACCACCTTCCATGAGCTTTATGCATCCGGGCCGCCGTGGAAAAGCACGTTCTGGCTCCGACCGCTTCAAAAAAAAATCGCGCGCGACATTGCGCAGTTGTCGGATGCCGCCGTCGTCAGCAATGAAACGAACGAAGCGGAACTGCGAAAACTAGCCTCCAGTCTGTCCATCTCCGTCCTCCCCGTCAGTTCTAATTTTGGGGAGCCGTTACTTTCCGCGGCGCAACTGGCGGATCGCGATCCGCATCGCTGGGCCATTTGTGGCGGGACCATGCTCGTCGCCCGTTCTGTGCAGTCTTTCCGTGCCATTCGCAGTCGAATTCCGGATTCTGTTTCCCCGAGAAAATTATTTGTTCTTGGTGGAAGCGAGAATCCGGCTGTGCGGACCATGCTTTCCGGGCTGCCGGATCTTCAAGCCGAATATCTCCCCGCAATAGACCGCGCCGAAGCTTCGCGAATCCTGTCCACCTGCGCGTTCGGGTGGCTCGATTATTTTCATCGGCCCGATGTCCCGACCAGGGCGATTTTGAAATCGACCGCTTTCGCCGCGGACTGCGCTCATGGAGTTATCGCTCTCTTTCCGCATCCGGGCAGCGCCATCTCGCTGCGCGAGGACCCTTTGCCGGGACCTTATTTCGTGGCGGCCGATCGCATGGAACTGCCGGATGACCGCGCGCGCGTCGCGGCCGAAGTTTTTGCCTGGTATCACCGCAACGCGTCGTCGGAACGCCTGGCGAGCGGGATTGCGCAACTGTTGTCGGCATGAGCAAATTCGCGCGATTCCTGGAGAAGCTGGGCGGACGGATTTCGAATGCTGCCTACGTGCTGGAAAATCCTGGCTATCGGGAAATCCGCCGAAACGGCGGAGCGCGCGATCTCTACCGGATCCTCAATAAGCCGTGGCTGGAGCGCGACCGGGTCGGCACAGTCCTCGATGTTGGCGCGAACGAAGGCCAGTTCATAAAAGTTGCCCGCGCCTTGTTTCCGGCTGCGCCGATTCTGGCGTTCGAGCCCAATCCGCGTCTCACGGATTGCCTTCGCGCGTTGCTTTCCAGCTCTGGAAGCGATGCGGTCTATCCGATCGCGTGCGGTCGTGAGGCAGCGACCATGCCGCTGCATCTGACGAAATTTTCCCCGGCCGCATCACTTCTCCCGGCGACATCACTGCGCATCCCCGATTTTCCCGCGGCCGAAACCGAAGAGGTGATCGAAGTGAAGGTGGAACGGCTCGATCAGGTCGTGAAGCTGCACGCGCCCGCGCCGAAGCCGTTTCTGCTCAAGCTCGATGTCCAAGGTTTCGAATTGGAGGTATTGCACGGAGCTACCGGTATCCTTCCGGACGTGATCGCCGTCCTCTGTGAAGTAAACGCGGTAGAATTCTATGAAGGCCAGGCCGGCTTCGAAGAGATTTACTCCTTCCTGCGGCAACACAATTTCAGGCTGATCGATCTGGGTGAACCGATTCGCGCCCGGGGAACGTGCGAGGTTTTGTATTTCGACGTGGCTTTTGTGAATAACAACGCCGCCCCGCTCGCGCCTCCGGGAACATGAGCGCGCCTGCAAGTAACCGGCCGGTTCAACTGGTGGCGGTCATCAACTCGTTCAATCGGCGCACCCTTTTGGAGAAAGCCGTCAGTTCGTTGATGCCCGCGCTGCGCGCCGCCCCTTTTGGTTCGGCTGTCGTGGTGTTTGAGGCAGGCTCCACTGATGGCAGCAAAGAATTCCTCGAGAGCTGGCGCGAACAAAATCCGAACGACCGCCTCATCGTGGTTGCGCCGCTTCCCGGCCAGACTTCGTTCAGCGATGGAGTGAATGCCGGGTGCGCCACCGCGCTTGCTCAATATCCTGCCTGCCGGTGGTTGTTTCTTTATGAGACCGATAATTGGTTGGCGAGCGCCGAGCCGTTGGCCGCGGCCATCTCGCTGCTCCAGGCGCAGCCGCGTTTGGGAGCGGCCGGTTTCACGGTTCGGCAGCACAAGGGAAACCGCACCGGTTATGGAATGCGCTTTCCCAGTTGGTTCTCTCTCGCGCTCGGGCAGAATCTCGCTTCGCGCTCGAATCTTGCCGGGCCTAACGACTCCAATTGGCAAGTCACGGACAATGTCCGCTGGCGGACTTGCGACGTGGTCTTCACCAGTCCATTGCTTATTCGCCGCGAAACCTGGGAGCAGATCGGCGGCTTCGATGTTCAAGCTTTTCCTTTTTCCGACAGCGATCTGGATTGGGCCTGGCGTTGCGCGGAAGCCGACTGGGGCATGGCGGTGATCGCGTCCGACGCCGTGGTGCATGACAACCGGGAACAACTTTCCGCCTGGTCGGCGAATCGCGTCATTGATTTCCACCGCAGCCGTCTCCGATTACTGAAGCGGCACAGGGGCAATCGAGCTGCCTTGATCAAGCCCATCCTCTTTCTTCGACATTGCCTGGAAACATTGTGGCTGGCATGCCGGCTCGGCGCGGATCCAAAGGCCCGGGCCAAATTAGCGAACCGCCGCCAGCTCTTGCGGACGGTCGGGAGCGATTATCGCCAGGCGGGCCGATGAAGATTCTTTTTTCCTCCTACGTGTTTTATCCCAGCATTGGCGGAGTGGAAACGGTCTCGCGGCTCCTTGCTGAGCAATTCGTCCGCGCCGGCCACGAAGTGGAGCTGATCACTAAAACCCCCGGTGGCGAAATCGCCCGCGGCAATTATCGCGTCACTCGCAAACCTTCATTGCTCGAGCTCATCCGGCTCCTGCGGTGGTGCGATCTTCTTTTTCAGAACAACATTAGCTTACGCAGTCTGCTTCCGGCCCGGCTTTTGCGAAAGCGCGCGATCGTCGTCCACCAAACCTGGATCCAAAATGAATCCGGCGGAATGGGATGGAACGATCGTATCAAGCACGCATTGCTCCCCGGCGTTACCAATGTCGCGATCAGCCGCGCCGTGGCGAACGTTCTCGGCGTGCCGGCAGCCATCATTGGCAATCCTTATGACGAGACTATTTTTCGCGTGCTGCCAAATGTGGTGCGCGATAAGACCCTCGTTTTTCTCGGGCGCCTCGTCTCGGATAAAGGCGTCGATCTCCTTTTGGAGGCGTTGAAACTTTTGCGCAATGATGGACTCACTCCCGACCTGACGATCGTGGGCAGCGGACCGGAAGACGCAAATCTTCGCCGCCTCGCGGCAGAATCGGGCCTCGCTTCCCAGGTCACGTTCGTCGGGGAGAAATCCGGCACCGCCCTGGCGGAAATTTTGAATCGCCATCGGATTCTCGTGGCGCCATCGCGCTGGCCCGAGCCGTTTGGCATTGTCGCGCTGGAAGGGCTGGCGTGCGGTTGCGTTGTTATCGGATCGCGCGATGGCGGGTTGAAGGAGGCCATCGGCCCGGCTGGAGTCACGGTTGCGAACGGGGACGCGCCTGCGTTAGCGAACGCTCTTTCGACGCTGCTCCGGAATCCCGCGGCGTGCGATCGTCTCCGGAAAAATGCTCCGGCTCACCTTGCTCGCTTCACTGCCCGATCTATCGCGGCTGCTTATCTGGATGCGATGAAGAACCCATCGCCATGATTCTGCTGACGCATCCTTTCGGGAACGCAAACGTGCGCGCGGCTTTGAGCGCCCTCGACCGCGTCGAGCGGCTCGCCAGATTTGTGACGACGCTTGGCTGGTCGAACAGCTCACCATTGCTCCAGCTCCTGCCGGAGAACATGCGAGCCCAACTGCGGCGGCGTGGTTACGACCTGTCCCATTATAAGATCAAGACGTACCCGGCGCGCGAGATCGTGCGGCTTCTCGCCGGCAAGGTTGGCGCGGCTTGGTTGACCAAACCCGAGAGCGGATGGGCGAGTGCCGATCGGGTCTGGACCACGCTCGATCGTTGTGCGGCCGGTTATGTCGCGCAAAATCACGAACGCCTCAAGGTGCGCGCCGTTTACGCATACGAAGATGGCGCCGAACATACCTTCGAAACCGCGCGTCGGCTTGGCTTGCGCCGCATTTACGACTTACCCATCGCCTACTGGGAAACAGCGCAGCGTCTCTTGCGCAATGAAGCGGTGCGTTATCCCGCGTGGGAACCGACGCTCGGCGCCACGCGCGATTCCGAGGAAAAACTCGCGCGGAAATCCCGGGAGTTGGAACTGGCTGAAGTGGTGATTTGCCCCAGCGCGTTCGTCCTCGATTCGCTCCCCGAAACAGCAAAGCTCTCGAAAAAATGTGTGGTCGCTCCGTTCGGCTCACCCGCGGTAGTCGAGAATACGTCCTATGCGACCCATGTCCACCCGCTCCGGTTTCTTTTCGCCGGCGCCCTTACGCAACGTAAAGGCCTGGCCGATCTGTTCGCCGCCATGAAACTAGTCGGGTCCAGAAACGCCGAGCTGGTCGTAATGGGGTCTCTTGTTTTGCCGATGAGCTTTTACCGGAATGAATTCGCCAACTTCATTTACGAGCCGCCGCGAGCGCACGCCGCCGTCCTGCAGTTGATGCACTCGTGCGACGTGCTCGTCTTGCCCTCGATCGTGGAAGGCCGCGCCCTCGTCCAACAGGAGGCTCTGGCTTGCGGCCTGCCTTTGATCGTGACCCAAAACGCCGGCGGAGAGGACTTGATTGTCGAAGGAAAAACGGGATTCCTTGTCCCGACCGGCGCACCGGCGGCGATCGCGGAAAAGATCGAATGGTTCCTGGAAAATCGTGATCAATTACCGGCCTTGAGCGCCGCGGCGCGCGCGAAAGCTGCTGAGCTAACCTGGCCGGCCTACGGCGAAAAAATCCTGCATGCAATCGGATCCTAATCCCCGCCTGATCATCCACATCAAACGGTTGATCTGGCTCTATTTTTTCCTGCTCATTTTCGAGGGGACCTTCCGGAAATGGATTCTGCCGCAGTATTCGGATGTCCTCCTGGTCGTGCGCGATCCAGTCGTGCTCGCGACCTATTTCATGGCGCTGAAGGCCAGGGTCTTTCCGCGAAACAATTACATCCTTTCGCTCGGAATCATCGCCGTTCTTTCCTTGCTGGTTTCTCTCGTTGTCCTTGAACCGTATCTCCCTCTAAAACCGCTTTTCCTTGTCACCGCTTTTGGCTTTCGCTCGAATTTTCTCCACCTGCCCCTCATCTTTCTCATCGGAAAAGTGCTCGATCAGGATGATGTCAAGATGCTCGGGCGGTGGGTGTTGATCGGATCGATCCCGATGTGTGTGCTCCTCGTCCTTCAGTTTAATGCGTCGCCGGATGCTTTTATCAATCGCACCGCGGGGCTGGGGGAAGCACAGCAGATCACGGCGGGCGGCGGAAAAATAAGGCCGCCCGGGACATTTTCCTTTGTCTCGGGAGTGATTTTTTGTGCAGCACTCTCCGCCGCCTATTTGCTTTACGGAGCATTAAAGCGCGGTCTTTATCGCGACTGGCTTCTCTACGGTGGCGGTTTGGCGCTCGTGGTGACGATCGGTGTTTCCGGCAGCCGGTCCGTTCTTTTGGCCGTCCTCGTCGTTCTTTCTTCGCTGGTGGCGATCATCGTCTTTCGTCCCAGCGCGGTGAACAACTTCGGACGAAATCTTCTTATCGTTGTGTTGGTCTTGCTGGTGGCGTCACGCCTGCCCGTCTTCAAGGAGGGCGCCCAACTGCTTTCCGAGCGTTTTACGACTGTGGCCGAGGCGGAGGAGGGGACTATAGCCGGCGGCCTGGTAGCACGAACCTTAAGCGGTTTCACCGAGGGTTTTTCGCTTCTGGGCAGGGCACCCATCGGCGGTTATGGACTTGGCATTGGGACCAATGGCGGCGCGAAATTTCTCACTGGACACGCTCTCTTTCTTTTGTCGGAAGGCGAATGGGGCAGGATCATATTGGAAAGCGGCCCCATTCTCGGCCTCGCCTTTTTGGCCTGGCGCACGATGGTTACCCTGAAACTCGGCCTCTTCAGTATCCGGCAACTCAAGCGCGGCGAAATCCTTCCCATTATGTTGTACTGCGCGGGATTTCTCTCGCTCTTGAACGGCCAGTTCGGCCAGCCGACTAATTTGGGATTCGCCGTTTTCGTTTGCGGTCTTTGTCTCGCCGCGGCCAACACCAAAACTCCGGAGGAATTGCCCCAGGCAGATGTCCCGGCGCTCCGCCGGATGGCGCGGCGTTCGCGTTACGCCGAGCGCATCCAAAGCCTGTCCGGCGCCCGGCGTCATCCCGATGATTTTGCTGATCGGTAATTACCCGCTCGATCGCCAGCAAAGCATGCAGCGATTTGCGGTAATGATGCGGGATGGGCTGAGCGCCGCCGGCGTTTCCGCGGAACTGATTCAGCCCCGGCCCTTTCTCGGGCGCATCCGCTTCGCGGGAAATTTTATCGCGAAGTGGCTCGCGTATCTCGACAAGTTCATTTTTTTCCGGCGGACTCTCGCGAAAAAGCTGCGCGAACGGCCGGCCGTTGTGCACATCTGCGATCATTCGAATGCGATGTATGTCCGGGCGATTCGCGGGGCGCCCGTGGTCGTGACCTGCCACGATTTGCTGGCAGTGCGAGCGGCGCGCGGCGAACAAACCGGCTGTCCCGCCAGTGTTACCGGCAAATTCCTGCAACGCTGGATCGTGCGCGGTCTTGAAAAAGCGACCGCAATCGCGTGTGTGTCGCACGCCACTTTTGAGGACGCGCAACATCTCGTTGCCCAAAGAAATGGCCGGCCCAGGCTCGAAGTGATCACGCTGGGGTTAAGCTATCCCTACCAAAAGTTGCAGCCCGGCGAAGCGCGGAAGCGACTGGCAAATTCCACCTCGCTCCCTGCGGACGCTTCGTTCGTCCTCCACGTCGGCTCAAACGTCGGTTATAAGAATCGCGAAGGCGTGCTGCGCATTTTCGCTCGCGCCCGGCAGCAATGGGATGGCCTGCTGGTGTTCGCGGGCGAACCGCTATCAGCTTCGCTTCGCTCGCTGGCTCACTCGCTGGGCATCGCGGATCGGATCGTGGAACTGCCCGGAATCACGAACGAGTTGCTCGAAGCGCTCTACAATTGCGCCATCGCGCTCCTCTTTCCTTCCACCGGTGAAGGTTTCGGCTGGCCCATCGCGGAAGCACAAGCGTGCGGGTGCCCTGTTCTCTGCGCCGATCGCGCGCCCATGGCTGACGTCGCCGGCGCGGCTGGGCTCACTCACCCCGTCGAGGATGAAGCCGCCTTTGCCGCGGACATCCTGCACCTGACCGAGCCCGCCGAACGCGAACGCTGGAGCGCGAAGTCCTTGGAAAATGCCCGGCGTTTTTCGATGGCTCGCATGATCTCCGAATATCGCGAGCTCTACCGCGCGGTCGCTTCCTCACCTTCGCGATAAATTCACCATGTGTGGAATTGCCGTTCACTTTAGATCCGATGGCCGCGCCGAACCATTGGATCTGAGGCTGATCGCCCATCGCGGTCCGGATTCATCAGGAGAATGGAGCTCGCCTGATGCCCGTTGCTGGCTGGGCGCGACGCGGCTGGCCATCATGGATCTATCTCCCACCGGCGCGCAGCCAATGACCGACCCGGCGACCGGTAACGTCATCGTGACCAACGGCGAGATTTATAATCATCGCGCTTTGCGCGAGAAGCTCGGCCGCGACGCCGGCTGGCGGGGGACCAGCGATACCGAGACGCTTCTTGCAGGCTACGCGCGCTGGGGACACGCGGTCCTGGATCACCTGAAAGGCATGTTCGCCTTCGCGATTTACGATGCGGCGCGGGACGAATTGTTTCTGGCGCGGGATCGGCTCGGTATTAAGCCGCTTTATTACACAGCCAATGCGAGTGGCATGCGCGCCGCGTCCGAGGTGAGAATGCTGGGGAGCGAATCGGCCGGCATCACGCCCGAAGCCGTTTCTGCTTATCTGCAATGGGGCGCATGTCCCGAAGGCCTGCTTATTCAACCCGGCATCGAGGCATTGCCTGCGGGTCACGCCATGACCATTGCCGCTGACGGACAAATGAAAACATGGCGCTACTGGCCTTCCCGAAATGCATTCGTTTCCTCCCCGGACGAAGTCGTCCCGCGGTTGCGCGGGCTGATCGAAACCGCGGTCGAGGAACATCTCCTGTCCGATGTCCCCGTCGCCAGTTTTCTAAGCGGCGGGATCGATTCGTCCGTGGTCACCGCCATCGCCGCGCAAAAACTGGAGAACAAACTTCAGACCTACTCTGTCGGTTTCGATCTTGCCGAATTCGACGAGACCGCGATCGCGCAAGAGATCGCCCAGCGTTACGGAACCGATCATCATCGAATCCAGCTTTCGGAGGAGGAAGTGATCGCATCGGTAACGGAAGCCGTCGGCAAACTCGATCTGCCATCAGTGGATGCGATCAACACTTACATCGTGTCGCGTGCAGTCGCGGCGCACGGTGTCAAGGTTGCGCTCTCCGGTTTAGGTGGGGACGAATTGTTCGGCGGTTATCCCAGTTTTCGCGACGTCCCTCGCTTGCAACTTCTCAGTACGCTGCCGCGTTTTCTTCGGCGGATCGCCGGCTTTGCCGGCAATCTTGGAGACCGCCTGGCCGACATTCCGTCTACGGGCGACGCAGGCGAATTGGCGAGATGGCGCCGGCGTTTCCTCACCGATGACATGATCCGCCGCGCTGGGCTTCCCTTAGCCTCCGAAGTTTTCGAAATGCCCGTGGCGCTCCCCGATGATTTCGCGCAAATCAGCTGGGCGGAACTCACAGGCTACATGCGCCGCATGTTGCTGCGGGACGCGGACCAAATGAGCATGGCCGTTTCTCTCGAAATGCGAGTGCCGTTTCTCGATCACGAGCTCGTCGAATATGTCCTCGGTCTTCCCGCGGCCGTGAAGAAACGCTACTCCGGCGTGAAAGGTCTGCTCGTGGAAGCGTGCCGCGATCTGCTGCCGGCTTCGGTTTACGAACGTTCGAAGGCCGGCTTCGTCCTGCCCATGAAACCATGGATGCTCGGTCCGCTTGCTTCGTTCGTGCACGAGGGACTTCGCGAAACCGTTGCGCGAAAGCTGCTGCCGCAAAATTTCGTCGACGAAATGCGCGCAGGTTTTCAGCGCGAGCGTCTGCACTGGACGCGTTTGTGGAGCATCGTGGTGCTCGGCCATTACGCGAAACGGCAGCAACTATTTCGCTCTCCGGATGAAAATTCTCCGATCCATTCACACGCTTAATCCCGCGGTCGGTGGCCCGGTCGAGTCGGTGAAACAATCGTCCACCATTCTGGCGCGGCGGGGACACCTGGTGGAAATCGTTTCGCTCGATGCGCCGGATGATCCGTGGGGACGCGATTGGCCGGTGAAAGTGCACGCGCTCGGACACGGCCGCGGCGGTTACGGATACGCGCCGCATTTTACGCCGTGGATCGCGGAACGGCGGAGCGAGTTCGATGCGGTGATCATCCAGGGCATCTGGCAATACAACAGCTTCGGCGTCTGGCGCGCCTTGCGCGGGACCGCGACGCCGTACTTTGTTTTCCCGCATGGCATGCTCGATCCCTGGTTCAAGCGAACCTATCCGCTCAAGCATTTGAAGAAGCTGCTCTACTGGCCCTGGGCCGAATACCGGGTCCTGCGCGACGCCACCGCCGTCCTCTTCACTTCCGAAGAGGAACGCCGCCTGGCCCGGGAGTCATTTTCACTCTACCGATGCAACGAGGCGGTCGTGAATTACGGTACGGCCGCGCCAGAGATCGATCTCGAACGCGCGCGCCAGGATTTCCTGGGCGCTTTTCCCCAGCTCCAGGGAAAACGGTTTCTTCTTTTCCTCGGTCGTCTCCACGAAAAGAAAGGTTGCGAGCTGCTCCTCGAAGCGTTTGCCGCTTTTCGAAACTCACACCATGGCAACGAATCGATTGCGCTCGTCCTGGCCGGCCCCTGCGCCAATGACGAATATTTGTCCCAACTTCGGCGCCTCGCGGCAAAGTCTTCGCCGGACGGCGACGGCGCCGTTATTTTCACCGGCATGCTAATCGGCGAGCGAAAGTGGGGCGCGCTCGCCGGAGCGGACGCTTTCATCCTGCCGTCGCACCAGGAAAATTTCGGGATCGCCGTGGCTGAAGCGCTGAGCTGCGGTTCGCCGGTTCTTATTTCGAACAAGGTCAATATCTGGCGCGAGATCGCTGCCAGCAATGCAGGCTATGTGGAACCCGACGATCTGGCCGGGACGACCCGGTTGATCGAACGCTGGTTCGACACATCGCCAGCGGAACGCGAGACAATGCGGACGAACGCCCGGCAGTGTTTCTCCCGCCACTTTGAGATCAATCAAGCCGTCGATTCGCTCCTGGGGATTTTGGCCGGCCCCCAAACGACATGAAGATCACCATCGTGCTGGGAGCGTTTCTGCCTGTCCCTCCCATCATGGGTGGCGCCGTGGAAAAGGTTTGGTTCGCCCTGGCGCAAGAGTTCGCGCGGCGCGGGCACGAAGTCGTCCAGGTGTCCCGGGCCGTTCCGCAATTCCCGACCGAGGAAATCATCGCAGGCGTCCGGCACCATCGCGTCCGCGGTTTTGATGCGCCGCGTTCATTGCTCTGGCTGAAGGCGCTCGATTTTCTTTACTCCATGAGGGTGAGATCGATCCTGCCAAAGGCCGACATCGTGATCACAAACACCTTCTGGCTTCCGCTCTTGCTGCGAAACGCGGATCGCGGCCTTCTTTACGTCCACGTGGCGCGCAATCCCAAGGGCCAGATGCGCTTTTATTCGCGGGCGGCGCGACTGCAAACGCCATCTCACGCCATCGCGCAGGCAGTCTTGCAGGAAGCGCCAAAGCTCGCCGCGCGCGTGGCCGTTGTCCCATATCCCGTTTCAGATCCGAGCAGCGAAGCGGAACCCTCTCCCATCGCGGAACGCGAAAAGATCATTCTCTTTGTCGGCCGGATTCATCCCGAAAAAGGGATCGATCTCTTGATCGATGCGTTCACGGCGGGCTCGGCCGCAATTTTTGCGGGTTGGCGATTGGTGATTATCGGGCCGGCAGAGGCCAGGTTTGGAGGCGGCGGCGAAACCTACCTTGCCGATTTAAAGCAGCGCGCGAGAAATGCAGACGTCGTTTTTCGCGGTCCAGTTTTTGAGACAAGCGCGCTCGCGGAAGAATATCGAAAGGCGCGAATTTTTGTTTACCCATCGTTGGCCGAGCGCGGCGAATCGTTCGGGCTCGCTCCCCTGGAGGCCCTCTCTCACCGCTGCGCCGTGCTGGTTTCCGATCTGTTGTGCTTTCAAGATTTTGTTCGGGACGGCGAGACTGGTTTCGTCTTCGATCATCGTCATCCGCGCCGGCGCGAGGCGCTTCAGAAGAAGCTCGAGACCATCACCGGCGATCCAACATTGCTCTCCACCGTGGCCGATGCAGGTTATCGAAAATCGGCTGAGTATTCGGTTGCCCGCGTGGCCGATCAATTTCTGGCCGATTTCGATTCAATCATTCGCAACTCCCATGCTGCAAAAGGAAGTCGTTAATCCCAGGCAGGAATCCGCCTACGATTCACCCTGGCCAAACCGCCATCGGATGAAGCGGGCGCTTTGGGAGTTTTGCTGGTTCGTTTTTTGTTCCTGGACCCCGAAGCCCTTCAACGGCTGGCGGCTTTTTTGGCTGCGCCTCTTCGACGCGCGGATCGAGGGAACGCCGTTCGTTCATGCGCGCGCGCGCATCGCCATTCCGTGGCACTTAACGTTGCATGATCGAGCTTGTTTGGGGGATCGCGCCCATGCCTACAACCTCGCTGAAATTGAGATCGGCCCGAGGGCGACACTTGCTCAGGAAGCGTACCTCAACACGGGCAGCCACGACTTCGATCGTCCGGGACTTCCGCTCGTCGCAGCGAAGATCACCATCGGCGAAGACGCGTTTATCGGCGCGCGCGCTTTCGTCATGCCCGGCGTGACGATCGGGGCCCGGAGCGTGATCGGAGCGTGTTCGGTTGTGACCAGGGATGTTCCTCCCGATGTTTTCGCCGCCGGGAATCCTTGCCGCGTGTTGAGACCGCGCGCATGAGTTTTCCCGGTCGGAATCTTGCGGTTCATCTCTTCTGGAAAACCGTAGGGCGTTTTCCCTTTGTCCGGGTTTGGTTAACTCGACTCTTCGTGCCGGCGCGCGACATGGATATTCAGCTCTTCGGCGCTCCGTTGCGGATCAACTCACGAGAGGAGATCGGACTGGCTCGCGCTGCGCGGCAATGCCACCACAACGTCATCTTTCGAGATGAAGTCGCGACTTTGCTGAATCTCTCTCTTCTTCTTCGGCCCGGCGATGTTTTCGTCGATATCGGAGCCAATGTGGGTCTTTACAGTTCGATTCTCAGCCGGTTCGCCAACGCTTATCCGGAAACCAAATTTGTCGCGATCGAACCGAATCCACAGACCGCGAGCAGGCTGCGAGAATCCGTCCGAAATGCCCCCGTCACCGTTCTCAACCTCGGGGTCTCGGACAAGGAATCGGAACTGGCTTTTCAGGGCGGGATCACCTCGGGCGTATTCAAAGTCGTAGAATCCGGTCAGGCTGGCGCTACGATGGTGCGTTGCCAGAAATTGGATTCGCTTGCGATTCCAGAAGGCGATCTCGTTTTGAAGATCGATGTCGAAGAGCACGAACTGCAAGTCCTCACCGGCGCGGAGGAGTTGCTGAAGTCGGGCCGAGTGAAGGTAGTGTATCTCGACGGATACGGTTCGGAGCTTATCCCGCCGCTCTTGCGCAGGCACGGATTCAAATTTTTCGACGGCCGGACTCTGGCTCGTTTTGAGAGCGACGTGCCACCGTGGTCGTTGCTTGCCATTCACGAAACCCGGTTGTCTGCACTATGATTGAGGCGCGCAACGAAAGCGTTCCAGTCTCCATCATTGTCCCGGTGTGCGAGGAGGCCGAAAATCTGCCGCGCTGCCTCGATTGCGTGAAATGGGCGGACGAAATCTTTGTGGTCGATTCCCACAGCGCGGACAAAACCGCGGAGGTCGCCGCGGGGCGGGGCGCCAAAGTTGTCCAGTTCGATTTCAACGGCACCTGGCCGAAGAAAAAAAATTGGGCGCTCGAAAACCTGCCCTTTAGAAACGAATGGGTTTTCATCCTCGACGCGGACGAGGTGCTGCCGCCGAAGGCGGAACAGGAATTTGCGCAGGCCATTGCGACGGCGGGTAAGATCGCGGGTTACTGGATCAATCGCCGCTTCATGTTTATGGGGAAATGGCTGCGGCATTCCTATTACCCAAACTGGAACCTGCGGCTCTTCCGGCATTCGTTAGGCCGTTACGAGAAATTGACCGGCGCGGACACGCGCAGCGGCGACAACGAAGTGCATGAGCATGTGATTGTGCAGGGTCCGACCGGCCGCCTTCGTTGCGAGATGGACCACTACGCGTTTCCATCCGTCGAAGTTTTCATTGAAAAACATAACCGGTATTCAAACTGGGAGGCGCGCGTTTCGGCGGACCGGCAACTTTCCGGCGGCGGCGCGCAAATCGACAGCGCTCCTGTCGAGCGACGCCGAAAACTGAAAGAGTTCTCCCAGCGTCTTCCTTTCCGTCCGCTCCTCCGCTTCCTCTACATCTATGTCTGCCAGAAAGGTTTTCTCGACGGGCGCGAAGGTTATTACTTCGCCCGGCTCCACGCCGTTTATGAATTCCTCTCGGTCGCCAAGACCTACGAGCTGACCAGGACAAAGCCGGCGCCTAACGAGTAGACGCCATGCGGGTCATCGTCTGGGGGATCAATTACGCGCCGGAGTTCACCGGCATTGCTCCCCACAACGCGGCACTCTGCGAGTATCTGCGCGAGTTGGGGCGCGATGTCGAAATGGTGACGAGCTTTCCTTATTACCCGACGTGGCAAAAGCGGCCGGAAGACCGGGGACGGCTCTATCGGACCGACATCGTAAACGGCGTTCCCGTCCATCGGTGCTGGCACTTTGTTCCGGCGCGCGCCTCTGCGCTGAAGCGCATTCTTCACGAGGGCAGCTTCGTTTTTACCTCGACGTTGCGGGTCTTGATCCGACCGCGCGCCGATGTGTATGTCGTGGTCTCGCCGCCTTTACTTCTAGGCGTCGCCGCCTGGCTCGTGGGAAAAATCAAGGGTGCGCCGTTTGTCTTCCACGTTCAGGATTTGCAACCGGACGCGGCGGTCCGCCTCGGCATGTTGAAAGCGAGCTGGTTTACCCGAGCGCTGTATGGATTGGAGGCGTTCGCTTACCGGCGCGCCGCCCGCGTCTCGGGCATCACGCCCGGGATGCTGAGAACTTTTCGAGAAAAAGCGGTTCCGGAATCGAAGCTCATTTATTTTCCGAACGCCATCGATTTGAAAAATGAGGCGCCGCCGCCGGCGCGGGGTGACTTTCGAAAGCAGCATGGCTTCGGGCCGGACGATTTCCTCGCCGTCTACGCCGGAAATCTGGGGGTGAAGCAGGGTCTCGAGGTGTTACTGGAAACGGCGCCGCTGCTGCGCGACCAGCGTATTCGCCTCGTGATCTGCGGCGATGGCGCGCAACGCGAAGCGCTGGCCGCGCGTGCTCGCGAGATGAAGCTCGCCAATTTCCGCATGCTTCCTTTTTCGCCCGATTACCGCGCCCTGCTCGTCGATGCCGATCTTTGCTTCATCACTCAGCAGGCTGGCGCGGGGAATTCGTTTTTTCCGAGCAAACTTCTCGGCTTGCTCGCGGCAGGGAAGCCGGTGGTGACAGTTGCCGCTCCCGAAACTGAGCTGGCGCTGTCGCTGGTGGAAGGGAATTTCGGCGTCAATGTTCCGCCCGGGCAACCGGCGGAATTAGCTGCCGTGCTTGATGGGTTGGTCAAGGACCCAGCGCGGCTGGCTGAGTTCGGCGCAGCCGGCCGGCGCTATGTGCAGCAGTTCGAGAAGGCTCGCGTGTTCGAGAACTTTTTGGGGGAGTTGGCCCGCGTCCTATAAGTCATATAGGACTTATACGACCTATCTCAATACGCGCTGCTCGGCGGAACAATCAGATGCGCAAACGTGCGCAGGATGATTCCGCATTCGAGCGAGAGATTCCAGTTCTCGAGATACTCGATGTCGCACGCGACGCGATTCTCGATATCGGCGTTGTTGCGCGCTTCGCCACGAAATCCGCGCACTTGCGCGAGCCCGGTGATGCCGGGTTTCACAAACGCGCGGACGTGATAGTTGGCCATCAACTGGGAGAATTGATTGTTGTGCTCGATCAGGTGCGGCCGCGGACCGACGATGCTCATATCGCCCAAGAGCACGTTCCAGAACTGCGGGACCTCGTCGATGCTCAGTTTGCGAAACCATTTTCCCAGTGGATAAACCCGCTCGTCCCCATCGCGAGCCTGGCGCGCGATTTCTTCGTGGCCGTCGCGCATGGTGCGAAACTTGAAGATCTTGAACTGCCGGTTTTGCATGCCGGCCCGGGTTTGCACGTGAAAGAGCGGGCCGGGCGACTGGATTCGTTGCGCGATCCAGACGATGACGGTGAGAATGGGAAAAACGATGATCATTACCGGCAATGAGATCGCGACATCGATGGCGCGCTTGAAAAAGCGGTTAAGCGGGTTTTCGAGCGGTTCCTCCCGCAGCCCGATGAACCGGAATCCGTCGTCTTCGAAATGCGTCACTGGGTGGCGCAGCTTCTCCTCGAGATCGCTGACGATGAGCAGGCGGACGCCGAGATGATCGCAGATGCTGATGATGTGGCGATTCACGTCGGTGAAGAGCGGAAACTCCAGCATGATCACCTGGGTGATCCCGCGCTCGACGATGATCTTTTCCAGCGCATCGGAATCGCCCAGCACCGGAATGCCGTCCTCGGTCTTTTCGATTTGCTCATCGCAAACCAGGCCGACAGTGCGCAATCCGATATCGGCCTTGCGCCGCAACCAGGCGCGCAGTTGCGCCGCCTTCAAGCTCGAGCCGACAAGGATCGTTTTCTCTTCGCGAGCTCCGGTGAAAATGCGGCGGGCCAGAAAGCCAGGAAGGTAATGATGCGAAAAAAGCAGGGCGACATAAAGCCAGGGCACGAAATTGAAGAAGAAAATTCGCGAGATGAATGCGTCCTTCGTCGCGATCAGGTAGAGGACGAGCGTGCCGATGCTCGCGAGGGTCTGGCGCAAACTCAGCCGATGCTGACGCAGCAGTTCGTTCTGAAGGAAATAATTTTTCGAACCGTCGCGGCTAAGCGACTCAACGGTCATTCCCAGGACGAGCAGCCCGCAATAAATGCTGTATCGCCGCCAGGTCAGCTCGGCCCCGGGAGAATAAAAGGTGACCATCACCCAGACACCGAACCAGAAGAGAACGGACACGAGCAGGAGCTGGCAAAGCAGGAAAACGCGATAGAGACCCTGCGTGCGTTGCGTAACCATGTTTATGCCCGGATATCGATGCTGAGAGTACGCGATGGCAGCCCGCGTTCAACTCGTGGTAAAACCGGGGTCGCCATATGACTTTCTGGGCGCCAGGAAGCGCCATTAATTTTAGAGCTATTCCCATACCACCACCCGTGTCCGCCTGATGCCCAATTCCCAAGCAAAAAAACCTTTGAGGACCCGGTCCGGCTTCACGTCAGCGCCCGGCCGTTGGTGGCTGAATTTTCTTGTCCCGGTGCTGCCGGTGCTCGCCTGTTTTCTGGGCGGCGCGACCCGGAAATGGAGCGAAGGAATCGTGGTGGCGTTGCTCGGCCTGATCCTGCTGGCCCATCCGCCGAAGGTTTCGCTCGGCCTGCCGGTGAACGCGATCTTGCTCGCCCTCCTCGCCTGCGCCGCCACGGCCTTTCTACCCGCGAATTGGTTTTTGCAGCCCGCGTGGCGCGCGGCGCTGGTGGACGATTTCGGGATCAGGCTGCCGGGAACACTCTCGCCGCAACCCTGGATCAGCCTCGGTTGCTTTTTCAGTTTTCTCGCCGGGTTGAGCTGGCTCTATTATGTCAGCGCGCTCGATCTCGATCTGCGCGATGTCCGCACCCAACTTCGCGTTTTCGCGGCCGGCGTCGTCCTGCTCGCTGCGCTTTGCCTGGCCCTTCGTTACGCGCACACCGCGCTCCCGTTCTGGCATAACGAGCGCGGCTTTGGCCCGTTCCCGAATCGCAACCAGACCGCGAATCTATTTGGCCTCACCGCGATCGTGATCCTCGCGTGTGCGCAGGACGCCATCCGGCAGGACAAGAAACGCTGGCTCATGTGGCTCGTCGCATTCGCCATTATCGTTGCTGCCGTCATTCTCGATTTTTCGCGCGCCGGCGTGCTCATTCTCGTGGCCGGAAGCGCGCTTTGGCTCGGCGCTCTCGCCCTTCGCAAAAGCTCGGCGGCGCGGATTGCCGTGGGTCTCTCCATGTTGCTCGTCCTGCTCACGGTGATGCTACTTTTCGGCGGGCAAACCTTCGAACGCTTCCATCTTCGCTCCGGCGAGACGGGCGCCATCGCCGGCGATTTCCGCTGGGCCATCTTTCACGACGCGCTCCAGCTCATTCGCGCTTCGCCCTGGGCTGGTATCGGGCTCGGAAATTTTGATGAAGTCTTCGCGATCTTTCGCGACGCTTCGATCAACAGCGCGCGCGCTCTCCATCCCGAGAGCGACTGGTTCTGGTTCTGGGTCGAAGCCGGCTGGCCGGCAATCCTCTTAACCCTGGCCGGGATAATCGTTCTCGTCCGGCGAGTCTTCCCCTTGCAGGAAGGGACGAACCAGCGCTTCCGCGTAGCCGCTCTGATCGCTGCGCTTCTTTTCGCGCTGCACGGAGTGGTGGACGTTTCCGGCCACCGGGTCGGCACCGCTTTCGCAGGTGTTTTTCTTTTCGGGATGGCCTTGCGCCGGCCGGCAAACCTTCGTCCGAGCTTCGCCGTTCCATTGGTCTTTCGCTTGCTTGGGGTCGTGCTCTTCATCGCGGGCAGCGCGTGGCTTTTCGCGACCCGTTACGACAAATCCTGGCCGGGCGCGGTGGGCGTTGAGAACGAAATGCGGCTCGCTTCGGCCGCGCAAAGTGGGCGCAATTTCAGCGAAACGATTCAACGCACGACGCACGCGCTCGAATGGGCGCCACTGAAGTGGCAGCTTTACTTTTTGCGTGCTCTCGGAAAAGTCAGCGCGAAACGTCCGGCAGTTGAAGCGGTCGAAGACTTTCGGCGCGCCCGGTTTCTCGAGCCGAACGCTTACGAAGTTCCTTTTGAAGAAGGGAAGGTTTGGATCACGGCCTCGCAACCGGCACTCGCTCTCACGGCGTGGCGCGAAGCCTTGCGTCGCGCCGGAAGCGAGCGTGCGGGAATCTACGGGCTGATGTTGGGAATGGCTCGGGTCTCCAGTCCGCGCGTGCACGAGGGCCTGGAAGAATTCGGTCTGGTTCACCACGATCTTGCTCTGAAATATTTGGACAATGTTGGCGGCGCGGACTTCATGTCGGCGCTTCAACGCTTTCTCGAACACGATCCAAAATTGGAAACCCTCTCGGCGAAAGAGAAGGTCACTTTCTTCAAACTGTGGGCTGCCCGCGGCGATCCAGCCGAACTCGCGCGCTTTGCGGAGGCGCATCCGGAATGGATGAGTGACGCGTGGCGCGGACTGGCGAAATACCACGCGACGCGCAAGGATTTCCGCAGCGCCTACGAATTGACGCGACGTTTCGCCGAATCTCCGGCGTTGCCACGTATCGCTGAGGGTTCATCCATCGACCAACTCCGTCAGGCGCTGCATGCGGACCCCGATAATTATGGGGTCGGCTTCCAGCTCGCCCACCAGCAGATGGAACAGGGCCAAATCGATGAAGCGCTCATGACTCTGCGGCATTTCACCGAAAAGCCAGGCTGCCCGCGTTACTTTCATTTCCTCGAAGCAGAAGCCTGGACGGCGAAAGGAAATTGGGAACGGGCCTGGCTGACCCGTGAAAAATTCGACACCGCCCCCGCCCGATGAGCGCTCCCATCTCTGTTCGACCTCAAGGAGCGGCGATTTCCAAATCGCCGACACCTGTTGCCGATGTTCCAGACATCTCCCGGCGGTTTAGAAATCGCCGCTCCTTCCTTTGGAGCATCGTCATCGCGATTTTCCTCTGCGTGCTCGCCGATTGGTTCTCGGTGCGCACCGAGCGTCTCTACGTCGACGAGGACAGCGCCGCCGACCGCCAGCAGGGAACCGTTTGGCAGCATTTCGCGGTGCGCGGCAATGCAGTTGTCCCGGAAATCGTCAGCCGTGACGAAGCGCGGTTTGTTTTTCCGGTTTCATTGCGGACGCCGCATTCGCTCCTCTTCTCCGCGCACCCCGAAGGTGAGGCCGCCTACGAAATTCTTTGGCACACCGCAGGGACAGCACGGCAGATTGCGGCAAAAAAAATTACCTCGGCTGTCTCCGAAAACATTTCGGTGCCGTTGGGAAACGGAGAACTGGAGTTTGTCGTCCACGGTCGAATCGCCTGGTTCGATCCGCGCCTGACGCGCAAACTGTTTCTCTGGCCGCTCTACCTCGCCGCATTCGTCCTGGTTGCGTTGGCCTTAAGGAAATCTCCCACGCCAACAGCGGCTTCCCGCCGTTTCGGGAATTGGCTCGCTCTCAGCGCCAGCACGTTGATCTGTCTGGCGGCGATCGAACTTATCCTGCGGATTGTCGCTCTGAAACTGCCGCCAGCGATCCTGACCGCGCGTCATGATCTGGGGCTGCCCGCGCCCGATCCGCGCTGGATCGAGTCGTCGCGTTACCGGCAACGTCTGCGGCCGAATTTGCAAACCTATTGCGAATGGGAGCATGGCGACATCGTCCGGATGGGGTTTCTGTCGCCGGAACTTTTCGGCGCCGAAAAGCATCGTTATCGTTTTCAAACCGACGCCGAAGGCTTTCGAAATCCGAAGGTGCGCGAGACCATCGACGTCGCGGCGCTCGGAGATTCGTTTGCCGACGCGATGACTTCGCCGGTGGAGGAAGCCTGGCCTGCCCGTCTCGAGCAAATCACCGGGAAGAAAGTGCAAAATTACGGGACGTCTTCGTACGGGCCGCAACAGGAACTCTATGTCCTGGAAGATTACGCGCTCGGCCATCAGCCGCGCGATGTCGTGCTCGGTTTCTTCGCCGGCAACGATTTTTTTGACTCGGAACGTTTCGATAATTGGGAGAAGGGCGGCAACAAGCCCGGCGAGGAACCGACCGGCTGGCGCTTGAAGAAGAGCTATCGCCGTTACGAAACGCTTTATCTCTGGACGCTGGCCCGCGTCGCGTTACCCGCTTTGGCGCCGCGCAAAGACATGGCAGTTTCGCGGCGCGAAACAGCGGCCGCTGCGCAGTTCGATCGCGGCGCCTGCGAAATCCCCACTGAGGAAGGCGGCGTGCTTCGCTTTGCCTTCATGCCACCGTACCTGCAAAAGCTCGCGAGCTCGCGCCAGGAAATCGAGCGGAGCTGCGGATGGGAGCTGGCCCGCGCCACGCTTTTGCGCATGCGTGAAACCTGCGCGACGCACGGCAGCCGCCTGACGGTCATGTTCATTCCGGCCAAGGACGAGGTTTACTGGCCGCTGGTCGAGCGCTCGTTAGGCCCGGAGGAATTGCAACGCGCTCTCGACTTCGCCTCCAGCTATAATCACATGCCCCTCCGTGCCGCGGACATCCACGCGAACCGTCTGGCGCAAAACGATCTGCTCCGCGATTTCTGCGCCGAGGCGAACATTCCATTCCTCGATCTCACGCCGGCTCTCGAACAAAACGCCGCTGCCGGTCGCGCCGTTTATTTTTCCGATGACGCGCATTGGAACGCCGCCGGCCACGATATCGCCGCGCGCGAGCTGGCGAAGTTTCTCGCGCGCGAACCGTGAACATTCTCGGCATCTCGGCTTTTTATCACGACAGCGCCGCCTGCCTGGTGCGCGATGGAACCATCGTGGCCGCCGCGCAGGAAGAGCGCTTCTCTCGGAAAAAGCACGACCCGCGCTTTCCGCGCCTCGCGATTGATTACTGCGTGAAGGAAGCGGGCCTGGCTAGCGCCGCCCAACTCGATCTCGTCGCGTTTTACGAAAAGCCGTTTCTGAAGTTCGACCGGCTTCTTTCCACCTACCTCGCCTGCGCGCCGAGTGGTCTGCGTTCTTTCCTCAAAGCGATGCCGGTTTGGATGAAGGAAAAAATCTGGCTCAAAGCGACGCTTCGCGAAGAGCTTGGATTCAAAGGTCCGATCATTTTTCCGGAGCATCATGAATCGCACGCCGCGTCCGCCTTCTTTCCTTCGCCGTTCGAAAGCGCAGCCGTATTGACCATCGATGGCGTCGGGGAATGGACGACGACCAGCGTCGGGAAAGGCGAGGGGAATCGAGTCGAGCTTCTGGAGGAGATGCGCTTTCCGCATTCGCTCGGGCTCCTCTATTCCGCCTTCACCTACCACCTCGGATTTCGAGTCAACTCCGGCGAATACAAAATGATGGGCCTGGCGCCCTACGGTGAACCGAAATTCCAGGAGCTAATTCTCTCCGAGCTGATCGACCTCAAGCCGGACGGCTCCTTCCGGTTGAACTTGCGCTACTTCGATTTCATCGCCGGTCTCACCATGATCAATGCCGCGTTCGACCATCTCTTCGGCGGACCGCCGAGAAAGCCGGAAGCCGAGCTGACGCAACGGCACATGGACATCGCCCGTTCCATCCAGTCCGTAACGGAAGAGATCATGCTGCGTCTCGCGCGACATGCGCACGCCGTTACCGACGCGCGCAATCTTTGCCTCGCCGGCGGCGTCGCGCTCAACTGCGTCGCGAACGGACGGATTCTGCGCGAAGGCCCGTTCGAGAAAATCTGGATTCAACCTGCCGCGGGCGATGCCGGCGGGGCACTCGGCGCGGCCCTGATCGGCTGGCATCATTACCGCAACCAACCGCGAACAGTTTCCGGCAGTCGCGATACGCAACATGGCTCTTTTCTCGGGCCCAGCTATGATGCCGCCGAGTTCTTGCAGCGCGAATCAATCCCTCATGCAGAGCTTCCCGAAGACAAGCTGATGACGCGAGTGGCGAAGTTGATCGAGGAAGGAAAAGTCATCGGCTGGTTTCAGGGCCGGATGGAGTTTGGCCCGCGCGCGCTAGGGAATCGTTCGATTCTGGGCGATCCGCGCCGCCCCGACATGCAGGAGAAACTGAATCTCAAAATCAAATTCCGCGAAAGCTTCCGCCCCTTCGCCCCTTCGATTCTCGAAGAGCGACTCAACGATTGCTTCGAGCTAAACGAGCCGAGTCCTTACATGCTCATCGTCGCGCCGGTCAACGAGACCTTGCGCGTGGACCAAAACTGTAGCCGCCGCCCTGTGGGCGGCGTGGGATCGGCGCACGAGGATTTCATGATGCGCCTAAAGACCCGTCGTTCCACCCTGCCGGCCATAACGCACGTCGATTACTCCGCTCGCGTCCAGACTGTCGCCCTGGCGGACAATCCCCGTTTTCATCGCCTCCTAAGTGAATTCGAAACGCGAACCGGCTGCCCCGTTCTCGTGAACACCTCCTTCAACGTTCGCGGCGAGCCGCCCGTCTGCACGCCCGAAGACGCCTACCGCTGCTTCATGCGGACCGAAATGGATCATCTCGTGCTGGGAAACTTTCTCCTCGATAAGACTTCAAGGAGCGGCGATTTTCCAATCGCCGACCTAAAGAAACCGGCGATTTGGAAATCGCCACTCCTTGACGAAGAATACCAGAAGCTCGACCAATCACCGCGAGCGTTGCGACGCTTTGGTCTGACGGTCGGCGCGGTTTTGCTCTTGTTAGGCAAGCTCTTGCAATTGGGTCATCGGCATGGAGGCGGGCCTCTTCTGCCGATCGGAGGACTGCTACTCCTGGCCGGCGCCTTCGCTCCTTCCATTCTGCGTTATGTCTATCGGCCGTGGATGGTCCTGACCCTCGCCCTGGGCTGGTTCGTTACTCGGATAATTCTAACGCTGGTCTTTTTCCTGGTCGTGACCCCCATCGGCCTGTTGCAGCGCCTTTGCGGAAAGCGCCCGCTTGAATATCGTTTCAAGAGCGACGAACCCACGGATTGGCAACGCCGAACTGCGGGACCGAGCGATTACGAAAAACAGTTTTAGATGAGCGGCAAACTTTCCATCCTGCGAGAATTTTGGAGCTTCCTGCGCGTGCGCAAGAAATGGTGGCTTGCCCCTGTCGTCATTCTGCTCCTGACGATCGGCCTGATTCTCGTCGTCACCGAAGGCTCCGCCCTCGCGCCGTTTATCTATAGCTTGTTTTAGCGATAGGGAGAGAACTATTGGTTGGCCCCTTTTAGTGCCGGCCCCTTAGAAATGAAAATTCTCTGCGTCGCGATCGTTCTGGGAGTAGCGACCCTTCTCCCTGAATGCATACACGAAACGGATCAGAAGATTATCGATGGCGTTTATCGGGAGTCATCAAAGATCGAAGCACTCACTGTGAAAGGTCAGAACATGACTTTGCAACTCAACGTGACGAAGGGGCCACGTTTGGGCGTGCGTAGTGGCCAATATGAATATCACGTTCTAACGAATCGAGAGCTTCATTTCAATGCCTCTTCCAATGATTCGTTCTTCGTCTTCACGATCCTGGATTACGATTGGATTTGGGATGGGACGAACATTGTTCGTAAGCATGGCCAGACCGGGGAGACCGTAATCTTTGCGCGTGAAATCGAGTGAGGCGGTGAACTATATCTCGCTCGAAACTTCGCGCAGCGAAGTGGCTGCAACTGTAGCCGCGGCCCTGCGGGCCGCGTGGGATTGACGGAGCTGCTGGGTGTTAGAGAAACTACTTCGCTAACGCCGCCTGCGCCGCCGCCAACCGCGCGATGGGGACGCGGAAGGGACTGCAACTGACGTAATCCAAACCGAGGCGGTGGCAGAACTTCACGCTCTCGGGATCGCCGCCGTGTTCGCCGCAAATGCCTAGCTTGATGTTCGGGCGGCTGCTTCGGCCTTTCTCGACCGCGATCTGCATGAGCTGGCCGACACCGATCTGATCAAGCGTCGCGAAGGGGTTCTTCTTGAAGATCTCGTTCTCGACGTAAGGCATGAGGAAGTTGCCCATGTCATCGCGACTGATGCCGAGCGCCATTTGGGTGAGGTCGTTCGTGCCGAAGCTGAAGAACTCGGCGCTCTTGGCGACTTCGTCGGCGGTCAGCGCGCCGCGCGGCACTTCGATCATGGTGCCGACGAGATAATCGAACTTCACTTTCTTCTCAGACATTACCTGCTGCGCGACGCGATGCACGATCTCGGCCTGGAGGTCGAATTCCTTCTTGAAGCCGACGAGTGGAATCATGATTTCCGGTTTCACTTTGATCTTCTTCTTCGCGACATCGGCTGCGGCTTCGAAGACAGCGCGAGCCTGCATTTCGGTGATCTCCGGGTAGGCAATGCCGAGCCGGCAACCGCGATGACCAAGCATCGGGTTGAATTCGTGGAGCTGCGCAACGCGCTGCGCGATCTTTTCCGCGCTGACGCCGATCTTCTTCCCGAGCGCGGCTTGTGATTCCGGATCGTGCGGCAGGAATTCGTGAAGCGGCGGGTCGAGGAAACGGATGGTAGCGGGATAACCTTTGAGCGCTTTGAAGATGCCGGCGAAATCGCCGCGCTGATAAGGCAGGAGTTTCGTGAGCGCCGCTTTTCGGTCATCGACGTTGTCCGCGAGAATCATCTCGCGCATCGCGTCGATGCGATCGCCTTCGAAGAACATGTGCTCGGTGCGGGTGAGCCCGATGCCGACCGCGCCGAAGGCAAGCGCGTTCTCCGTCTGCTCCGGATTGTCGGCATTGCAGCGGACAGCGAGACGCGCGGCCTGCCCGCACCACTTCATCAGTTGATTGAACGATTTGAACTTCTCGGTCTTCTGCGCGGCTTTGTCGCCATACAGCGTGCCGGTAATGATCTCGCTCGGCGCAGTGGCGAGCTGGCCGGCGTAAACAGTACCCGCCGTTCCATCGATCGAGAGAAAGTCGCCCTCGGCAAATGTCTGTCCCGCTACGGAAACCGTCTTCTTGCGGTAATCGATCTGCAACGCCGATGCGCCGCAGATACAGACCTTCCCCATCTGCCGCGCGACCAGTGCGGCGTGCGATGAGACGCCGCCTTTCGCAGTGAGAATCCCTTCCGCCGCAATCATTCCCCGCAAATCTTCCGGACTCGTTTCGTTGCGTACGAGCAGCACCTTCTCTCCCTTTTCCGCGGCGGCTGCCGCACGGTCCGCGTTCAGATAAATTTTGCCGGAAGCCGCGCCCGGTCCGGCGGGAAGACCGCTGGCAATCGCTTTCGCCTTCTTCACTTCCGCAACGTCGAAGATCGGAGCGAGGAGCTGATCAAGTTGGTCCGCTGGGTTGCGCATCACGACGGTCTTCCAGTCGATGAGTTTCTCCTTGAACATGTCCATGGAGAACTTGAGCGCCGCGGCCGCGGTCCGTTTGCCGTTGCGCGTCTGGAGCATGAAAAGTTTGCCGTCCTGGATGGTGAACTCGACGTCCTGCACATCCTTGAAATGTTTCTCGAGGATGGCGCGAACCTTGAGCAATTCCGCGTAGCACTTCGGCATCAGCTTCTTCAACTCGATGACCGGCTGCGGCGTGCGGACGCCGGCCACGACATCTTCGCCCTGCGCATCGATCAAAAACTCCCCGTAGAATTCATTTGCGCCGTTCGCCGGATTGCGAGTGAACGCGACGCCGGAACCGGAGTTCGCGCCAGTGTTGCCATAGACCATCGCCTGCACGTTTACCGCCGTGCCCCAATCCTGCGGGATGTTGTACTTCCGGCGATACACGATCGCGCGATCGTTCATCCATGATCCGAAAACCGCGCCGACCGAGCCTTTGAGTTGGTCCCACGGATCATTTGGAAAAGCGCGGCCGGTGCGCTCTTTCACCAGCTTCTTGAACCGGACGACGAGCTCCTGATAATCGGACGCGTTCAGCTTCGAATCATCGATGTTGTGCTGGCCGTATTTCTCGTCCTTGTAATGCTCGATGACCGATTCGAACGGATCGTGATCTTCGCCTTCCCGCTTCTGCACGCCCATGACGACATCGCCATACATCTGGATGAAACGGCGGTAGCAATCCCACGCGAATCGCTCGTTCTTCGTCGCGCGAACGAGCGCTTTCACCGTCTCGTCGTTCAGCCCGAGATTCAGAATCGTATCCATCATCCCCGGCATCGAATCGCGTGCGCCCGAGCGGACCGCCACGAGCAACGGCATCTTCTCCGTGTCCCCGAACGTCGTGCCCATGATCCGCTCCATCTTCGCCACGGCCTCTTCGATCTCGGTCTGAAGCGATCCGGGATAGGTGCGTTTGTGCGCGTAAAAGTAAGTGCAGACTTCGGTCGTGATCGTGAACCCGGGCGGCACTGGGAGGCCGATGCGCGTCATCTCCGCGAGGTTTGCGCCTTTGCCGCCGAGGAGCGGTTTCATGTTCCCCGCGCCGTCAGCTTTCCCGTCACCGAAAAAATAAACGTAACGTCTTTTCGCTTTTTTCGAGGCTGCTTTGGTTTTCTTTTTCGTGGCCATGACAGATTAAAATCGCGAAGGCGGAGCGGAACGGACGCAACGCTACGTCCCCGACCAGAGGTGTCAACGCAGCGGGTGCCTCGCCGTATTATTCCGGCAGATCATCAATGGCAACATCGAGGAAATCCGGCTCCGGGTCGTGCTCGAACCGAACCGCCTCAATAGTCTGCCATCCACTAAGGAGCGCTTTCAGCACTCGATGCATGCCGTCCATCACCCGCCCGTCCGAGGAGAGGATGATGGGAAAATCCAGATCGGCTTCGTTGATCATCCTGGCGTGCTCCATGATCGCGCGACAGGTCGCGTCTTGCGCGCCACCGCTAAACCAATGCGGTTCGTCAATTTCGCGGATGGCTTCCAACGGAATGCGGAGGCGCGGCAAATTTTTCGTAAGCTCAACCAGTCGATCGACATCCCAGGCGGTGAATCGGCCCTGATTCGGCCGCAGGTAATATTGTTTCCTCAACGCCGCTTATTTCTTCGGCTTCGGTGTCCGCCTGGGAGCCGGATTAGTCGGCGTCTCGCAACAAGGCTCTTTTTCGATCTTGCCGCTCGCTCTGCATTTGTAGGTCCCGTCCTTCTGCTTGAGGCACATCGTTTCTTTTGGATCGATGCCGAATGAAGTCGAGGCGAGGGAGACCAGCGCGAGGAGACAGAGGATCCGCATTTCGAAACTTGCGACAAACCGCCGGGATTTCCAGTTCCGACGCTGGATTACGCCGAATGGTGGCCGGCGCCGAGCACTTCACCGATTGCCGCGGTGAAATCATTCACGCCGGTGCTCGGAACAATAATCGTGTTCCGACGCCCATGCGCTTCCTCGGTGATGCGAAGAAATCTCCCGCGATCGTTTTCGCGATACTCGACGTGAAAACGCTTTCGTTCGATCTGGACCTCTTTCGCTTCGATAATGTTATCCATTTACGCGAAACGACGGAGTGTAAGACGTTCGCGCGCGGCAGTGGAAGCAAATTCTCGCTCCGCAAAAAGTTTACCGTAAAGCCTTCTAACGGCCGCGGGCAGCGCGTTGGGAATTTGGCCGCCCACCGCGCTCGCGCTTGGGTGCGGCTTCGTTTGCGATCGCAAAATCCACCTGGCGTTTGAAGACATCTACCCGCGCCACGAAAACGCGCAGTTGATCGCCTATCGAAAATCGGCGGCGTGATTGCCGCCCGATGAACCACCGCTGAGCTGGATGAAACACG
This sequence comes from Verrucomicrobiota bacterium, assembly GCA_041167565.1. Classification (GTDB taxonomy): domain Bacteria; phylum Verrucomicrobiota; class Verrucomicrobiia; order Chthoniobacterales; family UBA10450; genus AV80. The sequence continues at coordinate 43,071 of JBEEHU010000085.1, forward strand.
TAGAAGTCATCCGTCATTGACGAGACGTGCACGAAGCCCGTGATCAAGACATCCGGCAACTCAACGAGAAGGCCGAAATTTTTAACATCGATAACCGCCGCGCGAAACACTTGCAGATCGCGGGCGTCGAGTTGGCGCTGGAAGAACTCGAGCTTCTTCAATTTTACCGACTCCATTTCCGCCTCGGCGGCCACGCGCTCGGTGATGGAGATATGCTCGGCGGTGGCGGCCAATCGGCCGACGTCCGTGCGCGATCGATGCGGATGATCGCGTTCCGCCAGCGTCCGATGCACGATCAAATCCGCGTAACGGCGGATGGGGCTGGTGAAATGCGTGTAGTTCGTCTTGGCCAAACCATAATGGCCGAGCGGCTGAGGCGCGTAACGCGCGCGCTTCAAGCTTTTCAGCAGGCCGATCTTGAGCGCCTGCTCTTCCGGCTTGCCCGCGAGCGACGCGAGCAGACGCTGCAGTTCCGAGCGGTTGGTCAGATCGCCGACTTTGTAATTGTAGCTCAGGACGAGTTCGCGGTATTCGGCCAGCCGGTCCGGCTCCGGATTTTCGTGGACCCGATAGATGACCGGGATCGAGCGATTCTTCAGTTCGCGCGCGACGGCCTCGTTCGCCGCGAGCATGAATTCCTCAACGAGCTGATGCGATTCGTCGTTCTCGATCCGCTCAAGCCGGATCGGTCTGCCCTGGTCGTCGAGGCGGACTTTCACTTCCGGGAAATCGAGATCGAGCGAGCCCTGTTGGAAGCGGTTTTTGCGCAGAAGCGACGCGAGTTCCCACGCGACATGGAGCCGTTCACTTAACTCGTCGTTAGGCTGCCCCTTCAGGAGCGCGAACGCTTCGCGATAGGTCAGCCGCCGCGCGCTGCGGATGATGGTTCGGGCGAAGCGGCAGCTTTTCGTCCGGCCTTGCTTCGTAAATTCAATGAAGACCGAGTGCGTCAGCCGGTTCACTCCGGGATGCAGGCTGCACACGCCATTGCTCAGTCGTTCCGGCAACATCGGAATGACGCGATCGGGCAGATAAACGCTGTTGCCACGCTTGTAGGCTTCGCGGTCCAGGGCGCCGCCCGGTTTCACGTAGGCGGCGACATCGGCAATGTGAACACCGAGCCGCCAGCCACCGCCGGGAACGCGCTCGACGTTGATCGCGTCGTCGAAATCGCGCGCGTCATCGGGATCGATCGTGACGATGAACTGCTCCCGCAAATCCTCGCGGCCCTCGAACATCCTCTCGCTAACGGTCTCCGGTATTTCGTGGGCTTCTGCGACCACATCGCTCGGAAATTCCGTGGGCAGATGATATTTGCGAATGACGGAAAGCATGTCCACGCCGGGCGCGGTACTGGGGCCGAGGACTTCGACGATCTGGCCTTCCGGATTGACGTGGCGCGATTCCCACGGCTCGAGGCGGACGACAACCTTGTCGCCGCGATTGGGAGTTTTTGGCAACGGCGGTTGCGGCGGGACCTGGACGTAAACGTTGTGAACGATGCGCGGATCGTCCGGGATGACGTAAAAGAAATTCTTCGATTGTTTCAGAGTGCCGACGAGCGAATCGTGCGCCCGCTCGAGCACCCGAATCACGCGCCCTTCCGCACGGCCCTGTCCGCTGCGGGCGCGAGCATACGGCTCGTCCCGAGTGATTCGGGCGACGACGCGATCTCCGTGCATCGCAGTCCCAGTGTTTTCCGCCGCAATAAAAAGGTCCTGCTCGCCGGGTTTTTCTCGCGGAAGAAAAGCATAACCGGCCTGGTGCACGTGCAACGTGCCGGTAACCAAGTCCGCTTCCGAGGGCAGCACGTAGCGGTTCTTCCGGATCCGCGCGATCTCGCCGGCTTGCTCGAGTTCGCGCAGCACCGCGTTCAAATTCATCCGGACTCCGCTTTTCCGGCCGAGCGCTTTGCCCAGCTCGACGTTATCGAGCGGCCGATACTTCGGGGCGCGGAGCAGCCGCAGGATTTGTTCGCGCAGCGGTTGGGTTTCTGGATTCACGATTGGGAAGCGGTCAATCTCCGCGCGAAGTCGCCATGACACGAGCGCAATTTTTCGCGGGACACGCGCCGTCGAATAAGTTCCGCATCGTGATAGTCTGATCTTCGATGGGAGAAACGCTTTGGAAAATCGACGGCCGCTCGGTCGATCTCTCGCGGCACGCCATGATCATGGGCGTGCTCAACGTCACCCCGGATTCTTTTTTCGATGGTGGAGAATTTTTCGCGACGGAGAACGCGATTGAGCAAGGGATGCGGATGAGCGCGGAGGGAGCGCAGATCATAGACGTGGGCGGCGAATCGTCCCGGCCCGGCGCGCAATCCGTTTCTGCGGAGGAGGAATTGGCGCGCGTGCTTCCCGTCATCGAGAAACTGCGCGCTACTATCCCGGCATTCATCTCGATCGATACTTCGAAAGCAGTCGTCGCTCGCGCCGCGCTCGAAGCCGGCGCTTCGATCATCAACGATGTCACGGGCGGCCGGGCCGATCCGGAAATGCTGAAGCTGGCGGCTGAAAAAAAAACGGCGTTGATCGTGATGCACATGCAGGGCACGCCGCGGACGATGCAAACAAATCCGCGCTACTACGACGTCGTCAGCGAAGTGGCTGATTTTTTTCGACAACAATATGCGTGCGCCCTAGAGTGCGGGATTGATTCCATGGCCATCGCGTTTGATCCGGGGATCGGATTCGGAAAAACCGTTGCGCATAATCTGTCGCTGCTCGCTCATCTGCCAAAGCTGCGGGTGCACGATCGGCCGATCGTCATCGGGGTCTCACGCAAATCTTCGCTCGGCAAAATGATTGGATCGGATGCAATGGAGGATCGGCTGGCGCCCACGATTGCGTTCACGGCGATGTTGCGCGAACGCGGCGCGAATGTTTTGCGCGTCCACGACGTCAAAGAAAACGTGGCGGCCTTGCGCATCACCGAAGCACTCTTGGAAGCGGCAAAATAATGCAGCAAATTCTCCAATTCTGGATGGAGCGCTGGCGCAGTTTTATTGAGATCATTCTGCTCAGCGTCGGAATTTATTACGGCTATCTCTACTTCAAAGGAACGCGCGGAGCCAAGGTGCTAACCGGTCTGGCGATCGTGTTCCTCACCCTGACCCTGATCTCGCAGTTGCTGAATCTCGTCGTAATCGGCTGGATCATTCGCAGCTTCTCGGTTTTTCTTGCCGTTGCGCTCGTCGTTATTTTCCAGCCGGAATTGCGGCGCGGCCTCGCCGAACTCGGTGGCCATCCCATTTTTTCCCTGACGAGCGAGAAGCGCGAGACCGTGCACGATATCGCGGAAGCGGTCACGCAACTGGCGAACAAACAATTCGGCGCCTTAATCGCGATCGAGCGCGACACCTCGATCCGAGTTTACGAAGAGACCGGGGTTATCATCGACTCCCACTTTTCCGTCGAGCTCATGTTGACGCTCTTTCATCCCAAAGCCGCGCTCCACGACGGCGGAGTGGTCATGCGCAACGGCCGCATCGCCGCCGCGGCCTGCATTTTCCCGGTGAGCCAGAGGGAAACGCTCGACCGCAGTCTCGGCCTGCGGCATCGCGCGGGCCTCGGCATTACCGAAGAATCGGACGCGATCGCGGTGGTGGTCTCAGAAGAGACGGGCGGGATCTCGATCTGTCACCGACGCCGGATCGAACGCGGCTTTACGCCGGAAACATTCCGGAAACGTATCGGCGAAATTCTGTTGCAAGGCACTTATGAAGAAACTGATCCTGAACAATTGGCGCGCGAAGTTGATCTCCCTTCTACTCGCGACAACCCTCTGGTACCTCATCAAAAAGAACGTAGCAACGACACTCTCGCCGTTTGACACCACGGTCGAAACGGCAACGCCCGACCGGCGCTAGCAGTTGCTACCGCAGAAACCGCGCGAGGTTTTCTTCTTCCCAGCGGCGCGCCCGGCGGTAATTCGGGAACTCGCGCTCGCGCTCGTAAAATTTTTCGGTGTGAACGCGGCGTCGGCCGCCGGAGCCCACTTCGTCCGGCACGACCGTGTGCAACATCTCGTGGTAAAGCACGTACTGGAGAAACCAAAGCGGCACGAACGGCTGATCCAAAAGCGGATTGATCCGAATCACGCGATCTTCCTCCTGGATCGTCCCGAAAATAAAATATTCCTTCGGCCGGCGCTTGCGCTTGCGCCCCCACATCACTTTGTAGCCGCGCAGGCGACCGCGGAAATGCTTGTCATTCAAGCGATCGAAAACTGCCCGAAGATCGAAATATTTTCCTTCGTGCTGCAGATTGAGCTGCCGCTGCATCGGCAATTTAGGATGGGCGATTTTTCGTTTCGTTTTCTTGGCCATGTCTTCCCCTGTTTTTGAAATCGTCCCAGCTCCAGAGCATTTTATCGGGCGCTGAGAGCCTTCACAAGTAACTGCACAGAATATTTTTCTGGTGGCCTAAACCATGGTAAATGAGCCGCTTACTGGCAGGCGACTTTATCCTGAAACCGCAGGGTTTGTGGCAAATTCCGTTCAAACCTCGACTGTGGGCACACCTTTGGAATCGCGATTTACGAAAATCGCGAGCGCGCTTATAGTCCGCCGCCCTCCTGCGATCCGATTAGAGTGGTGAGGCGAATGAGATGACTCCGTTACTGCGAAAATTGCTCGGGCTAAATTGGCTGCTGCTGGTGACGATGCTCGCGCTCGCGATCTTCGGCGTGATTGCTATCTACAGCGCGACTTACATGCGCGAAGAAACGATCGCGTCCGAGTTCTGGCGCAAGCAGGCGAACTGGGTGGCCGTCGGCTTTCTCGCTTTCATCGTCACGAGCCTGATCGATTATCGCTGGATCCGCTGGGGCGCTCTGCCGATGTATCTCGCCGGCATTGCGTTTCTGATCCTGACCAAATTCATCGGCACAAAAGTTTACGGGTCGCGCAGCTGGCTCCACTTGGGGCCGATCAATTTTCAGCCCGCGCAGGTTGCGGTCGTCGCCGGCATCATGGTGCTCGCTCTTTTTCTCAGTCAGTTTCGCGAGATGCATCCGATGCTGCGGCTGCTGCTATGCGGCGTCATCGTCGGCGCGCCCTGCCTCCTCATTTTGATGCAGCCCGATCTGGGCGAAACCATCATCTGGGGCCCGGTCCTGCTCGCCCTGCTTTTCGTCGGAGGAATCCCGTTGCGCTATCTGATCTGCATCGTGCTGATTGTCGCGGCGTTCATCCCGATCGCGATCAATCTCGGGCTCAAGCCGTACCAACAGGAGCGGATCACTGCGTTCATCAATCCCGATATCGACAAGCAAGGCTCGGCCTGGGCCATCAACCAATCGCTCATCGCCATCGGTTCCGGCGGCTGGTCGGGCAAAGGGTTCAAAGCGCCCAATACCCAGATCGAAATGGGTTTTCTTCCGGCCACCGCCGTGCACAACGACTACATTTTCTCGGCCATCGGCGAGCAATGGGGCTTCGTCGGCGGGATGTTCTTAGTCGGCGCCTTCGGTCTTCTTCTCCTGACCTGTCTTTTCGTCGCGTTTTTCGCCGGAGATCAGTTCGGCCTTCTTCTCTCAATCGGGGTCACGTCACTGATCTTCACGCACATTTTTCAAAATATCGGGATGACCATCTCGCTTCTGCCGATCACCGGTGTGCCGTTGCCTCTGATCAGTTACAGTGGCTCCTTCGTCCTGATGATCATGTTCGGCCTAGGAATCGTGAACAGCGTCTGGGTCCATCGCAAGGAAGTGGTGGAGCGCTAGCAAATCACATATTGCCCCCCTGCATGACACTGATTTCTCACGATTACCACGACGCGACGCTCAGAACCGCGACCGTTGACTGGAAAGCCGGGACTGTGACGATAGTGTTCGAAATTTGTTCGCAACCTGCTGCTACGATCGCATTGACAGTTGATGGGGTTACTGATTTTCGATGTCCTCGAAAATTTCCGTGGGGGAGATCGGTATCGGTTAATAGCCTCGACATCGGCGATGGTGATTCGGCGCTACTGCGGCTTCAGATAGAAATGCAAAGTGGCGACCAAATCGTTGCCGTCGGGAAAGAGATTTCAGAAAAGACCGTTGGGTGATTTGCGAGTTTGTCTCGTTAGCGTCGATCCAAGGCGCGTTTACTTTCGCGGCGGCGGCCCGTAGAATTCGCGGCGCGGCATGGAAACGGATTACAAGGTCAAGCTGGAGATTTTCGAGGGGCCGCTCGATCTGCTCCTTTATCTGATCAAGCGCGATGAGATCGATATCTACGAGATCTCGATCGAACGCATCACGAGCCAATACCTTGAATACCTCCAGGCGTTCAAGGAACTGAACATCGATCTCGCCGGCGAGTTCATCGTCATGGCCGCGAACCTGATCTATTTGAAAAGCCGCAGCCTGCTGCCGGTCGATCAGCAGCCGCCGGACGAAGACGCGGCGGAGGACGATCCCCGCTGGGATTTGATCCGGCAGTTGATCGAATACAAAAAGTTCAAGGAAGCCGCCGCGCACCTGCACGCGCGCGCGCTGGAGCAGGAGCGAATTTTCGCGCGCACGGGAACCCTCTTGTCCGCCGCGGCGACTGCGCCCCTGGCGCTGGGGGAAGTCGGCATTTTTCAATTGATCAACGCCTTCCAAACCGTGATCAAACGCGTCGAGGCGCGGGAAGATTTGCAGGAAATGTTCGGCGAACATTTCACCGTGTCGGAGAAGATCGATGAAATCTTGCGGCGGATCACGGACGGCGCGGGCCTGAAGTTCTCGGAGCTCTTTGCCGAGATGGCGTCGCGGGTCGAAATCGTCGTCACCTTTCTGGCGCTGCTCGAGTTGATCCGGCTCAAACAGGTGCGGGTGACGCAAATGGATCCGTTCGCCGAAATTGAGATCGCATCGGCCGCGAACTAGCGGGGGCTCGATGTCGCGAATCCTGATCGCCGGCTGCGGCTACGTGGGCGAAGCGGCCGCGAATCTTTTTCACGAGCGCGGCTGGCAGGTTGAAGGATGGACCGCGTCGGCTGCATCCGCCGACGAACTCTCGAAGCGGCCGTACCAGGTTCGCGCGGTCGATATCGCCGATCGTGAGGCCGTGTTAGCGAATTCGCAACAGTTCGATGTCGTCCTGCAATGCGCCAGCTCGCGCGGCGGCGATGCGGAAGAATACCGGCGCGTTTATCTAGAAGGCGCGCGCAATCTTATCGCAGCCTTCCCGACCGCTACCCTTGTTTTCGCCAGCAGTACCAGCGTTTACGCGCAGAAGGATGGGAGCGTTGTGGATGAGCGCAGTGCTGCCGAACCCACTCACACTAAAGGAAGGATTTTGCGGGAGGCAGAGGAATTGGTTCTCTCGAATCGAGGCATCGTGTTGCGACTCGGCGGCATCTACGGCCCGGGCCGTTCTTTCTTTCTGAGCAAATTTCTCGCAGGGACGGCGGTGATCGAGCCGAACGATCGCTTCATCAACCAAGTCCATCGTGACGATATTGTCTCAGCGTTATTGTTTCTGGCCGAGCGGCGGGTGGAATGCGCGGGCGAAATCTACAATGTGGTGGACGATCACCCGATCACGCCGCGCGAGGCGTACGCATGGCTCAGCTCCGAGGTGAAAAAACGTGCCGAGCCATTCCCAAGTGTAACTTGGGAACGAGGATTGGCTGGGGGAAATCCCACGGCGCCGCGCAAACGCGGCGAAAGTAACAAGCGCGTCAGCAACCAGAAGCTTCGCGCGATGGGATGGCAGCCGCAGTTCCCTTCTTTTCCGGTCGCGATGACGAAGAGTGTCCTTCCGAGCTTCGGTATTTGAGCGGCGCCGGTGGCGATTGTGCCGGTATGGAAGCTGCTAAAAAATTGGAATGCGGAACATCAAGCTCAGCGGGCGTGAAGCCACCGTCGTGCGCGCGATTGGTTTCACCGAAGCGATGATGGGCGCTGAGATCCAGGATTGCACCCACATGGAGATCGAGGACGTGACCGATACGCTGAACAGTCTCATGTCCGCAGGATTTGTGGAGACCGTGCCGTATTACGAGGAAGTGCAGCTCGCGGAAATGCCGGTGACCGCCTTTGAGTTGAACCCGGCTTACACGCACGAGTTGAGGCAGGCGCTTTACCGAAGGTAACCAACTGTGGTTGCGTCCGACGCTACGGAAGAGGCGCCGGCTGGGGAGCTCCGCGCAAGGTGTCGCGCTCTCCGAATAATTGGCGGATCACTTCTTCGACGGGCAATTCCTGAACGTTGATATCGATCACGGCGCATCCTTCCAAAACCTGGCGGCAGGTTTCCGTCACCTTCGCCCGCGGCACCTTTAGCTGAACCGAGACCGGCGTTTGTTGGATGACTTCGCCGAGCAGGGAAAAATCGCGCTCGCTCGGCGTCTGGAACGTCAGGCTGATGATCTTGTAACCGGAAAACCGGTCGATGATCGAGTTGAGCGGGCCGTCGAAAAAGATTTTGCCGTGATCGATGATGATGACGCGGTCGCAAAGCTCCTCGATATCCTGCATGTAGTGACTGGTCAGCATCGTCACGATCTTGTGCTCGGAGTTGTAGAGGCGAAGAAATTCGCGTACCCGCTTTTGGCTGACGACATCGAGGCCGATTGTCGGTTCGTCGAGAAAAAGGACGCGGGGCTCGTGGATGAGAGCGGAGATCAACTCCATCTTCATGCGCTCGCCGAGCGAGAGTTCGCGCACCATAACATTCATCTTGTCCTGCACATCCAGCAGCTCGCTTAACCCGCCGACGACTTTTTTGAACCGGGCGCGGTCGATCCCATAGATGGCGCGATTGAGCTCGAGCGATTCCTGGGCGGGCAGGTCCCACCAGAGCGCATTCTTCTGTCCCATGACGAGACTGAATTGCCGCTTCATTTCGTTACTCCGTTCCCAAGGGACGAAACCGAGGACGCGCGCTTCCCCGGAGCTTGGATTTAAGAGCCCGGAAAGCATTTTGAGCACGGTGGTTTTGCCCGCGCCATTCGGCCCGAGGAACCCGACCAGCTCGCCCTCCTCGATTTGAAACGAAACGCCGTCCGCCGCGCGGACTTCCTCGTACTTTCGCCTAACGAGACCTTTGATCGATCCCCGCAGACCGCTCTCTTTCTTGTAGGTCCGGTAGATCTTCGTCAGGCCGGACGTTTCGATTGCGCTCACGCAGCGCTAGGTTGGGCTTTGGCGCCCTTCTTCTTCAAGAGTGGCAGCACTTTTTCCACGAGCGCATCCGCGGTGATGCCGTGTTTTTTCCGGAGGATCGGGATCGTTCCGTGTTCGACGAACTGATCGGGCCAGCCGATTCGCACGACGGGCGTGTGAATCATCTGCGAGTGGAGATGCTCCATTACTGCGCAGCCGAAGCCGTTGTGCAGCACGTGATCCTCGAGTGTGCAGACGACCTCGACGCCGCGAGCGAAGAACTCGATGGTTCCGAGATCGAGCGGCTTGATCCAGCGCGGATTGATGAGTGCGACCGAGATGCCTTTTTCTTCGAGCTTGCGAGCCGCTTCTTCGGCCACTTCGAACATGTTGCCCAGTCCGAAGATCGCGACGTCGCGGCCGTGCTGAACTACTTCGGCTTTTCCGATCTCCAGCAGCTTCGGCGATGCTTTCGGCACCGCTCCCGTTCCGGGGCCACGCGGATAACGAATCGCGATCGGGCCTGAATTGTAATTCGCGATCGTCCAGAGCATGTCGACGAATTCGTCTTCGTCCTTCGGTTGCATGTGGACGAAATTCGGAACGTGCCGCAGGTAACCGATATCGAAAAGCCCGTGGTGTGTCGGTCCGTCATCACCGCTTAAGCCCGCGCGATCCATGCAGAGCGCGACATTCAAGTTCTGGAGCGCGATGTCGTGGATGATCATGTCGTAGGCGCGTTGCATGAACGTCGAATAAATCGTGAGAAAAGGTTTCAGCCCCTGCGTCGCCAGCCCGCACGCAAAAAGCGCGGCATGTTCCTCCGCGATCCCGACGTCGAAGTAACGGGTGGGATGCCGCGCCTGGAAAAATCCGAGACCGGTCCCGCTCGGCATCGCGGCCGTGATGGCGACGATGTTTTGATTCGAGTCGGCGAATTTCGCCAGCGTCTGGCCCATTATTTCGGAATAAGTGGGCGTCGGCGCGGGAGCCGTCTCGCCGCTCTCGATCTTGTATTTTCCGAGCCCGTGGAATTTATCCGGCTTGGCAATGGCCGGCTCATAGCCTTTCCCTTTTTTCGTGAGGATGTGGAGCAACACCGGCTCGTCCTGGCTTTTCAGGAACTCGAAAGTTCTCGTGAGCAGCGGAATATCGTGGCCGTCGATCGGCCCATAGTACCGCAAGCCCAGCTCCTCGAAGATGACGCTGGGGAGGAGCAGGTTCTTGACGCCTTCCTCCACCTTGTGCGCGAACTCCACCGCGCTCGGGCCGGCGATTGCCTCGACGAAGCGCCGTGCTTTGTCGTGCAAGCCGGCGTAGGTCGGGTTGGCGACGATGTTGTTCAAGTAGCTCGCGATCGCGCCGACATTCTTGGCGATGGACCACTCGTTGTCGTTCAAGACAACGATGAAGCGGCGCGTTTGTGATTTCGCATTGTTGAGCGCTTCGTAACTGATCCCGCAGGTGAAGGCCGCATCGCCGGCAACCACGACGACGTTCTCGTTTCCGCCGCGCAAATCCCGCCCCACCGCCATTCCCAAGCCCGCGGAGAGAGCGGTCCCGGCGTGGCCGGCGCCGTAACAATCGTGCTCGCTCTCGGTCCGGAGAAGAAAGCCGTTCAATCCCTGGTATTGCCGCATGGTCCCGATGCGGTCGAGACGCCCGGTAAACATTTTGTGGACGTAACCCTGGTGGCTGACATCGAAGACAAATTTGTCGTGCGGCGTTTCAAAGACGCGGTGGAGCGCGATCGTCAGCTCGACCACGCCGAGGTTCGGGCCGAGATGGCCGCCGGTTTGCGAGAGGACTTTGATGAGCTCGTCGCGCACTTCCTGGGCAAGCTGCGGCAGATCGTTTTCGTGCAGCGCCTTGATGTCCACCGGCGAACGGATGCCATCGAGCAGCCGCGCCGTCTTTGGCAGCTCAGAAGAGTCTGACTTCGTCATTTTTGTTTTCTCCTTTTTCTTCCCGTTTCGTCGCGGTTTCTTTTTCCGCCGCCGGTTCGAAATCCTTCACTACCGGTTTGCCCGCATTGTTGCGAGTGATGATCTCGATCCTTTGTTCCGCTTTAGCGAGCCGCTCCTGGCAGATTTTCACCAGCTTCATTCCTTCCTCGTAGCGAACAATGAGCTCTTCCAGCATCATTTTGCCGGACTCCATCTGCTCCACGATTTCCTCGAGACGCGCCATCGCGTTCTCAAAGTTGAGTTCCGGTTCGGTCTTTTTTGCGACGGTAGACATGTCCAAACGAAATTAAGCATACCGAGGGTGGATAAAAAGCGCGACTTCTGGGGCGAAGTAGTGTTTCAATGGCCGGGAATTCTTCCGCCGCGACCAGGGAACGTCATAGAAATCGCGGCAATAAGGTTCAAATCCTGCTCATGTTTCTATCCGAATCGATTGCCTCCTCAGTGATGCTGAGGTTCTCCTGCGGCAGCGGCTCTTTAATATGAGGCGTTTGTTTCAATCCGCGGGAGTTGGAGCTGTGATCGCGGTTTTGTGCCTGTTCGCTCCGCGAGCCGAGGCGATCTCCAGCGCGGTCAATATCTCGACCCGCATGGTGGTGGAAACTGGCGACAACGTCTTGATCGGCGGCTTCATCGTATATGGTGCCGGCCAGAAGACCATCGCGGTCCGTGCGCGTGGACCATCGCTCTCGCTCGCTGGAGCCCTGAACGATCCGATCCTTGAACTGCACAACGCCACCGGCGCGATCGTCGCGATGAATGACAACTGGCGCACAGACCAGGAAACCGCGCTTGTTAACGCGGGCATGGCCCCGCCGCACGATAAGGATGCCGCGTTAATCACCGTCGTCTCGACCGGGAGTTACACCGTGGTCGTGCGCGGTGTGCTTAATGCCACCGGCCTGGCGCTTGTCGAGGTTTACGATCTCGACGTCGGAACGCCGACCGCGCGGTTGGGAAATATTTCGACGCGCGGTCATGTGCTGATCGGCGACAACATCATGATTGGCGGGTTCATCCTCCGCGGCGATCTGGACAAGCGAACAATCATCCGGGTGAGGGGGCCGAGCCTGAGCCTTAGTGGCGTGCCCCTGGCGGGTCGCATGATGGATCCAAAGCTCGAGCTGCACGATGGCAACGGCGCGTTGATCATGCAGAACGATAACTGGCGAAGCGATCAGGAGCTCGAGATCGCCGCCAGCGCAATCGCCCCCACGGACGATCACGAGCCGGCGATCGTCGCAACCCTTAAGCCCGGCCAATATACCGCTGTCGTGAGCGGAGTGAACAATTCCACCGGGGTGGCGTTGATTGAAATGTACGATCTCGACCAGCCGCCGCAGGCCGACGGATCGACGCTCTTCATCACCTCGCTGCGTCCGCAAGGCGCCGCAACTTCGCAGGGATCGGGCACCGCCACGTTGCGACTCTCGGCTGACGAGAAGTACGCGATCTTCTCATTTCAATATTCGAATCTCACCGGCCCGATCACCGGCATGCACATTCATGGGCCGGCCGATCCCGGCCAGAGCGGCGGAATTTTGTTCGATGTCGACGCCGCCATTCCGCAACCGGACGGCACTTACATCTGGGTTTTCGCGCAGACCGGCAACAACAGCATCGCGGACATCGTTGCCGCGATAAAAGCCGGCCGCACCTACTTCAACATTCACACAGCGGCGTACCCGACTGGTGAAATCAACGGGTTCTTCCATGTCTCCACCGGCGCGCAGGTAGCGCCTGTGCCGACCCCGCCGCCACCGCTGGCGTCCGGCACACCTTCAGTTACTGATGCGGGCCGGTTCCTTTCCCAGGCGACGTTCGGTCCCACGGATGCGTCGATCGCGAAAGTCCAGAGCCAGGGGTTCGACGCATTTCTCAACGAGCAATTCGCGATGCCGATCTCTTCGCATCTGGCGTTTGTCGACGCCGCGGTCGCAGCACTGCCCAGCCCGTCGCCCGGCGCGACCCCGAACCAGCCGACCCTTACCCAGACGAACGACGCCTCGTGGACCTACGCGGTTGCCGCGCCGGATCAATTGCGGCAACGGGTCGCCTTCGCCCTGAGCGAAATCTTCGTCGTCTCGACCACGCCGGGCAATTTGGGCGGCCAACCCTACGCGCTCCCGGCCTATATGGATGTGCTGGTGAAGGGCGCGTTCGGAAATTACCGCCAGCTGCTCGAGGACGTGACCCTCAATCCCGCAATGGGCGATTACCTCGACATGCTGAAAAGCCAGAAGGCCTCCCGCACCACCTTGCCTAACGAGAACTACGCCCGTGAGGTCATGCAGTTGTTTTCGATCGGACTGTACGATCTTAATCTCGACGGCAGCCTGACCCTGAGCCCAAGCGGATTTCCGATCGATACCTATAACCAGGATGCGGTCCTCGGGATGGCGGCTGTCTTCACCGGCTGGACCTTCGGGCAAACCACGAACCCTCCGATTTTCAATCCGCCAATCAATTACCGCGATCCCATGGTCAATGTGGCCAGCCGGCATTCGACCGATGCCAAACAGATTCTGAACGGGGTCCTGCTTCCGGCCAATCAGACCGCCGCCCAGGATTTGAAGACGACGCTCGATACGATCTTCAATCATCCGAATGTCGGCCCGTTTATCTGCCGGCAATTGATCCAGCGACTCGTCACGAGTAATCCGAGCCCGGGTTATCTTTATCGGGTCGCAGCGGTCTTCAACAATAACGGGCAGGGAGTACGCGGCGATTTGAAGGCGGTGGTGAAGGCGATCCTGATGGATTACGACGCGCGCGGCGCCGCCAAGACCGCACAGGGCGCCGGGCGCCAGCGCGAGCCGGTCATTAAGCTCACGAATCTCTTGCGCGCTTTCAATGCTACTTCGCCCGATGGAAAATTCTCAGTGCGAAACGCGTATGCGAATCTCTTCGAGGAAGCGTTGCATGCGCCGACGGTGTTTAATTTCTTCACGCCCGATTACTCGACCCCGGGCGCGATCGCCGAAGCCGGCCTGAAGAGTCCCGAGTTCGAAATCACGACGGAGACTTCGGTCGTGACCATCGCGAATTTTCTCCGGACGGAAATCTATGGTACTCTCGGACCGGCTACGGCTCGGATCACGCTGAACATTTCACCCGAGATCTCGATGGCGGCCAACCCGACGCAACTGGTCGACCATCTGAATTCGCTCCTGATGGCGAATAACATGACCACCGAGATGCGCACGATTTTGATCAACGCGATCACCGCCATTCCCGCGAGCAATCCCACTGAGCGCGCCCGGACCGCCATTTATCTCGTGATCAATTCGCCCGAGTTCACAGTGGACAAATAATTATGTACGCCCCAACTCGCCGCACCTTCATTCGCCAGGCTGCCTGCGCCGCTCTTACCACCTCGGGATTGCTCAACACCATTTTCGATTTGCGTCGGCTCAGCGCCGCCACCATCGCCGATACCGATTACAAAGCGCTCGTTTGTCTTTTCCTTTTCGGCGGCAACGACGCGAACAACGTCATCGTGCCGCACGATAATATCGGGTACGCTTCCTACGCCGCGGCCCGGGGAATTCTCTCCATCCCGCAGGCCTCGCTGCTTCCGCTGACTTTGCAGAATGGCGATGGCCGCGACTTCGGGTTTCACCCAAACCTCGCGGAATTGCAGGCGCTGTTTAATCAGGGCCACCTCGGGATTGTTTCCAATGTCGGCACGCTGGTCGCGCCGGTGACGCGCGCGCAATATCTGGCCGGCGGCGCTGCCGTTCCGCCGCAACTTTTTTCGCACGCCGATCAATCGGTGCAGTGGCAGACTTCGGTGCCCGATCAAATTTCGCGCACCGGATGGGGCGGGCGCATGGCTGATGTGCTGCACTCGCTCAACGGCGATTCGAAAATCTCACTCTCCATCTCGATCGCGGGAACGAATACGTTCGAGGTCGGAAACACCGTCATCCCCTATAATGTTTCCTCGAATGGAAGCGTTGGTCTCGCCGGGTTCGACAATAGCGCCAATGCCAACGTGCGTTTGCAGGCCTTCAAGGATTTGCTCGCCCTGCCGCACCACAATTTATTCGAGCAGGCCTATTCGGATACGGTGACTCGTTCTGTCGCGGCGAACGATCTGCTCACCTCGGCGCTGGCCGGCGTTCCGACGTTGCAGACCGTTTTTCCGAACACCTCGCTCAGCAACCAGCTCAAGATGGTTGCCCGGCTCATCGCCGCGCGGACGAATCTCGGCATGAAACGCCAGATATTTTTCTGCTCGGTGGGCGGTTACGACACCCATGGAGATCAACTAAACGGCCAATCGAATTTGTTCCTTGAATTGAGCCAGGCCTTGAACGCGTTTTATTCTTCCACGATCGAGCTGGGCGTCTCGCAGCAGGTCACTGCGTTTACCGCTTCGGATTTCGGCCGCACCTACCCCACGAACGGCTCCGGTTCCGATCACGGCTGGGGTAGCCATCAATTCGTCCTCGGCGGCGCGGTCCAGGGCGGGCGATTGTTCGGAACGTTTCCGACCCTCGCCGTCAACGGGCCCGATGATACCGGACAGGGCCGCTGGATTCCGACAACGTCGGTCGACGAATTTTCGGCAACGCTGGCCACATGGTTTGGCGTGAGTGCATCGGAGCTGCCCATCGTGCTTCCGAACATCGGCCGCTTCGCCCACCCGAATCTCGGCATCTTCGGTTAGTCGCGCTGGGCTGCGTCCGGGCGGTTCGGGATGACGGAACATTCGTTCCGCGCTTGCGCGAGTGGTGCCATGAGCGATCTACTGAATCATGGCGAAGACGGTTAATTGGATCTCAAAACAAGACGCGCGGCATCGGATGATCTATTCCATCATTGCCGCGCTTATCGTCTGGTTCGGCTTGCGCGGCCGGGTGCAGCCTTCCACGCAATCGATCGCCACCTGGGATGTCTTCGCCCTCTCTATTCTCGTGCTCGCCTGGCTGACCATCATCACGACGCCTCCGGAGAAACTTCGGGCCCGAGCGCAGATGCAGGATGTAAGTCACATCGTGATTTTTATTTTCGTGCTCGTGGCCGCATGTGCAGGTCTGTTCTCGGTTGGCTTTTTGTTCCTCAACAAGACCGTGGTGGTGAACCACCCTCATTTCCTTATCCACCTCCTCATGAGCCTGGTGGCCGTCATCTGTTCCTGGTCGCTGGTCCATACCGTTTTCGGTTTGCGCTACGCGCACACTTTCTACGGTGACCCGGATGGACCCGCGGGTCCCAAGCCGCACGCCGGTGGCCTCGAGTTCCCCGGCGAGCGCGAACCTGATTATATGGATTTCGCCTACTTTTCGTTCGTGATCGGCATGTGTTTCCAGGTGTCTGATGTGCAGGTGACATCGCGCGATTTGCGGAAGCTGGTGCTCGTCCACGCCATGCTCTCGTTCGGATTCAACACCGTCATTCTAGCGCTCACCATTAACACGGTCTCCGCCCTGTTCTGAGTAGTTCCCGCCGGGCGACGCTGGCACATCCGATGCTTGGTAGGGCCAGTGAAAGTCGCCCGATGAAGTTTTTGAAAAAAATCCTGCTGGTGGATCACGAGCCGAAAGTGACGGCGTTCGTTAGGCAGGCCTTGGAAAGCACCGGCAAATACCTCGTCAAAGTCGAGGCAGACAGCCGGCTGGCCCTGCACGCCGCGCCCTGGTTTTTACCCGATCTGGTCTTACTCGATACGACCCATGTGTCCGAAGGCGAAGATGTAAACCGTCAGTTGAAAGCCGATCCGTCTCTCAAGGACACGCCTTTTCTTTTTCTGAGCGGGAACGCCGCTCCCGAGAAAAAGGTGGTTACCGGCGGGTTTATCAGCGGCTACAGCTTTCTCGCCAGTGTGGCTTCGCTGGATGACCTCGTCCGTTACGTTGACGAATTGTTGAACCCGTCGTCCCCTCCCGCCGCGAAACGGAGTAAATCGAGCCGCTAGCGATTTGGATCGGCGGTCGCCTTACCCGATCACTTTTTTATATGCGGCCGCGTCTTTGAGCTGCCTGACGTCGTCCGGAGAATCCATCTTCAGCACGAAGATCCATCCCTCGCCAAAAGGATCGGTGTTGATCAGCGCCGGATTTCCTTCCAACGCCTTGTTCACTTCCACCACCGTGCCCTTGATCGGCGCGTAAATATCGCTCGCCGCTTTCACGGATTCCACGACCGCGATCTGCCCACGGGCCTCCGCCTGCGCGCCGACCTTCGGCAGCTCGACGAACACCACGTCGGTCAGCTCCGCCTGCGCATGATCGGTGATGCCGACGCGGGCGTTCTCGCCTTCCGGGCGGACCCATTCGTGAGATTCGGTGTAATAAAGATCGTCGGGAACGTTCATGATTTTTTGTAGAGCGGTTTCTTTTCGATGACTGCAGGAAATCTCTGGCCGCGTATCTCTATTTCGAGCTCGATGCCGGCCTTCGCGTGCGCCGCAGCAACGTAGGCCATGCCGATCCCTTCATTCAAGCTTGGCGACAAGGTCCCGCTCGTCACTTCGCCGATCCGCTCGCCCTCGCGCCAAACGGCGTAATGCGGACGCGGCGGCGGACCTTTCGTCTTCATGCGGAAAGCGACCAGCTTGTTGGCGGTTCCACTTTCTTTCGCCTTCGCCAATTCTTCGCGTCCGATGAACTTCGGCTTCTTCAAATCGACGAAGAACCCGAGCCCGGCCTCGATCGGATTGTGTTCGGGCGAAAGATCGGAGCCATTGAGTGGGTAACACATTTCCAAACGCAGGGTGTCGCGCGCGCCGAGACCGCACGGGCGAATCCCAAGCGCCTTTCCCTTCGCGAGCAGATCGCTCCAAATCTTCGCCGCATCCTTTGCCGGAAAGAAAACCTCCACACCGTCTTCGCCGGTGTAGCCGGTGCGGGCGATGGTCAATTCGATCCCGTCGTAATCGAAGTTCCTGATCTGGTTACGTGCCGGCAGCTCAACGTCCATTCCGAGCAGCGCTTGGAAAAGCTCGACCACGCGAGGTCCCTGGACCGCGAGTCCGCCGTAATCCGTGCTGCGATTTTCGAGCTTGGTATCATTCGCGATGTGCCTTTGCAGCCAGGCAAAATCTTCATCCGAGCGCGAGGCATTTACGACCAGAAGAAATTCCTGCGGAGCTGTCCGGTAAACGATGAGGTCGTCGATGATTCCGCCCCGCTCATTCAGCAGAAACGTGTATTGACCGGTGCCCACCTCGAGCTTCTCGATGTTGTTTGTCAGCATCTCATTCAGCCAACCAGCCGCGCTGGGTCCGGTCGCGATGAGTTGGCCCATGTGCGAAATATCGAAGACGCCGACGTTTTTTCGCACCGCCTGGTGCTCATCCATGATGCCGCTGTATTGCACCGGCATGATCCATTCGCCGAACGGAATCATCCGGGCCCCGAGCCGCACATGCTCCTCATAAAGCGGCGTTCTTTTTGGCGCGGCGTCGGTCACGATCCGCAAACTAGACTGAGCAAAAAGTAGCGCAAGCTTCCGCGTGCGATCTTGTTTTGTTTCGCAAGCTCGAAGCTTGCGCTACTTTCCCGCCCGATGAGCTTTCTGGACAAACTCGAGCGGCGTCTTGGCTTCATCGCCATTCCAGGTTTGATGCGCGCGATCGTGACCTTGAACGCTTTGATCTTCGTTCTCGTCCTGTTGAACCAGGGTTTCGATTCTTATCTCACCCTCGATATGGCGCGAATCCGCGCCGGCGAAGTCTGGCGGCTCGTTACCTACATTTTCGTTCCGCAGACCGCGCATTTTCTCCTGGTCATGATCGCGCTCTGGTTCCTTTGGTTTATTGGTGACGGCCTCGAGCGCGCGTGGGGCGCGTTCCGTCTCACCCTCTATTTTTTGGTGGGAATGCTGGGCACCACCGTCGCGGCGGTGCTCTCGAACAGTCAATTTTCCAACCAAATGCTCTTCACGAGCCTCTTCTTCGCTTTCGCTCATTTTTATCCCGACGAGGTCATCTACGTTTTCTTCATTCTGCCGTTGAAGATCAAATGGGTGGCTTGGATTTACGCTGGGTTTCTTGGGGTCGGTTTCGTCACCCAGTCAAATTCCTACCGGCTGGCTGTAATTGCAGCGTTAAGCAACTACCTCATCTTTTTCGGGCCGGAAGTGATTCAAAATCTGCGGCAGCGGAAGGAGATTGCCGGCCGCCGGAAACGTTTCGAGGTGCAATCGCGCAGCGACGAAGAGCCGCTCCATAAGTGTGCGACCTGCGGCGCCACGGAGTTGAGCGATCCCAGCCTCGAATTTCGCGTGGCGAGTGATGGCGAAGAATATTGCATCGCACATTTGCCGAAGCCAGCCAACGCTCCGGTTTAACGCCATGAACGAAAACGACGCTACGCTGATTCCCGAACAAGGCTGGCACTGTCTCCATCTTTATTACCGGATCGAGTACGGCCAATGGCAGTTGTTCAGCGCGGAAGAGCAGCGGGCGGCGAAAGTGGCGCTCTCCTCGCTGGTGCAGGAAATCCGCGCGATGGAATCGACGCAATTGCTCACGCTCAGCGTCGTGACGCCGAAAGCGGATCTCGGCTTCATGTTAATCACGCCCGATCTGCACGCCGCTAATCGGATCGAGAAGAGACTGACGCTCGCGCTGGGCGCCGATGTTCTCCTTCCGGTTTACAGCTATCTCTCGCTCACGGAAGAGAGCGAATACAAAACGACCGCGGAAGATTACGCCGCGGTTTTGGAGAACGAACAGAAGATCGGTCGCGGCACCGCAGAGTTTGAAAAGTCGATGGCGGCGTTTGACGAACGCATGAAGCACTACCGCCACGAGCGCGTTTATCCCACGCTGCCGGACTGGCCGGTCGTCTGTTTCTACAACATGAGCAAACGGCGCGGCGAACAACGCAACTGGTATGGATTGCCTTTCGAAGATCGTCGCAAGCTTATGCTCGGCCACGGCGCGGTCGGCCGGCAATACGCTGGCAAAGTAAAACAACTCATCACCGGCTCGAGCGGACTCGACGATGCGGAGTGGGGCGTCACGCTCTTTGCCCAGGACACCTTTCAGATTAAGTCGATCGTCTACCAGATGCGTTTCGACGAAGTGAGCGCGCTCTACGGCGATTTCGGCGAATTTTATATTGGCCTGCAACTCCCCCTCGACGAACTCTTCCGCCGGTTGCAGCTTTGAGCGTCGCACCACCTGGATGGGTGGCAGAGTGGTCTAATGCGCACGCCTGGAAAGCGTGTTTGCCGCAAGGCAACCAGGGTTCGAATCCCTGCCCATCCGTTCCTACCCGCCATTCGCCGGCCGTCGCGTCATCACCTGAATGTTCTGTCGCACCTTCACCACGCTCGCATTTGGCAACACTCCGCGGAAATTCGCTCCCGGATAAATCATACAATCCCGCCCCAGCACCGATCCCGGATTAATCACCGCGTTACAACCGATCTCCGTCCGATCGCCCACGATCGCGCCGAACTTCGTCAGCCCGGTGGCGATATCGCCATCCGCCGCGCTCACGTGAATCTCCTGATGATCCAGCTTCACGTTTGAAAGAATGACCCCCGCGCCCAAGTGCGCGCGGTGTCCCAAGATCGAGTCGCCCACGTAATTGAAATGCGGCACCTGCGCTTCGTCGAAGAGAATGCAATTCTTGAACTCGCACGAGTTCCCCATCACTACGCCATTTCCCACGATCACATTCTCGCGCACGTAACAGCCGCTGCGGATGTGACAATTCTCGCCGATCCACGCCGGCCCCTTTAGGACAGCGCCCTGTTCGACGATCGTTCCCGCGCCGATAAAAACCTTGTTGCTGATAAACGGCTTGCCCAGCAAATCTCCGAGCACCGCCGGCTTCAGGCGGAATTGGAGATAACTCTCGATCTGTTTGAGCGCGTCCCAAACGTACTTCTGCGATTCGAACAGCTTTGAATGCGCCGTGTGTTCGAGACTGAGAAATTCCGTAGGCGCAAACATGTTTAAACTCCGCCGCGCCGCGTGATTTTCTGTCCGTCCTTGGTATCGCGAGCTTCCCAGCCGCGCGCGGCGAGTTCGTCGCGCAATTCATCACTTTTTCCCCAATCCTTTGCAAGCCTCGCCTGCGCGCGCGCCTCGCCCAGCGCCGCAATCTCCGCCGGCACGCCACCCTCTTCTCCACTCACCGCCAGAACCGAATCAACGCGACTCCACCATTCCAACCAAGAGGTTGCCGCGGCCGCATCGACCTTGCCGAGATCAAGCTCGCGATTCGTCTGACGAATTATCTCAAACAAAAACCCGAGTGCGCCAGAGATGTTCAGATCATCATCCAGCGCTGCTTCAAACGCTTCCGTTGGACGTTGGACGTTGGACGTTGGACGTTGGACGTTCTCTTCCGCCGCCTTCTCCCGCAGCCGACGCACCCAATCATCAATCCTCCCCAACGCCACTCGCGCCTCCTCCATTCCTTCCCAGGTGAAATTCAGCGGCACCCGGTAATGCACCCGCATCAGCGCATATCTCGCCTCGCGTCCGCTGTAGCCCTTCTCGATCACATCCCGCAGCGTATAAAAATTCCCGAGCGACTTCGCCATCTTCTGCCCATCGACCATGAGATGCGCGCAATGCAGCCAGTAGCGGACGAACTTCTTCCCCGTGCATCCTTCCGTCTGCGCGATCTCCGCTTCGTGATGCGGAAAAATGTTATCAACGCCCCCGCAATGAATATCGAGCTGCTCGCCGAGAAGTTGAGTCGCCATCGCGCTGCACTCGATATGCCATCCCGGCCGTCCTGCTCCCCACGGACTTTCCCACTTCACCGGCCCGTCATCTTCATCCCACGCTTTCCAGAGTGCGAAATCGCCAACGTGCTCCTTATCGTACTCATCGCTCTTTACGCGGCCGGTCGAGCGCAATTCCGACAGGTCGAAATGCGCCAGCTTTCCGTAGTCAGGAAATTTGTTGATCCGAAAATAAATCGATTTGTCGTCCGCCTGATACGCGAGCCCGCGGGCCATTAGCGTCCTGATCATCTCGATCATCGCGGCGATCTCGCGCGGATCTGTCGCTTCCGGAAAAAAATCAGCGGGTTTGATGCGGAGCGTGTCGAGATCTTCGAAGAACGCTTTCTTAAAAGGCGCGGTGAATTCCGCCAGCGGAACGCCCGCCTCGCGCGAACCGCGGATCGTCTTGTCGTCAACGTCCGTGATGTTCATCACCCGGCGTACCTTGAACTCGCGCAATTCCAGATGCCGCTGCAGCAGGTCCTCGAAAAGGTAAGCGCGAAAATTTCCAATGTGCGCGTGGCTGTAAACCGTCGGCCCGCAAGTGTACATCTTCACTTCGCGGCCCGCCGAATCGAGCGGCTGAAATTCCTCGAGCTCGCGCGAGTAGGTGTTGAAGAGGCGAATCGCCATTACTCCATTTCCACCGTCGCCACCGCCATGGCGGCCATCCCTTCACCGCGCCCGATCGCGCCCAGGCCTTCGTTCGTCGTCGCCTTGATGCTCACGCGCGACGGTTCGAGACCTAACGCCGCTGCGATCTTCTCCCGCATTGCCGGAATATGCGGCGCGATCTTCGGCGCCTCTGCGATCAGCGTCGCGTCCACGTTCACTGCGCGCGCCCGGATCCGACCGAGCAACGCATTCGTCCCTTCCAAAATCTCAAGGCTGCTGATTCCCCGGATCGATTCGTCCGTGTTCGGAAAATGATGGCCGATATCGCTCTCGCCCACCGCGCCGAGGAGTGCGTCCGCGATCGCGTGGCAAAGAACATCGGCATCCGAATGTCCGTCGAGCCCGCGCTCGTACGGAATCTCCACGCCGCCCAGAATTAATTTGCGCCCGGGCGCGAGACGGTGCGCGTCGTATCCAATTCCAGATCTCGTCATGCCTTAAAGTTTCAGATCGATCACACCGTTCGACGCGACGATGCTGTATTTATCTTTCATATCCGTGCGCGGTTTCATCTCGACGGTGCCGCCCGCAGTCTCCACGAGGATCCAACCGGCCGCGATATCCCAGAGACTGATTCCCTGCTCGATGTAGGCATCGAACCGCCCGCACGCGACGTACGCCATGTCGAGCGCCGCGCTTCCCATGAGCCGGCATTTGCGCGCGCGATGGATCATTTGCTGAAGAAGCGGCAAACCGGCAGCGATCGTCGCGCCGGTTTTCGAAAGCCCGACCGAGATGATTGCTTCGGCGAGATCGGCGCGCTCGCTCACGCGAAACGGCTTTCCGTTCAACGTTGGCACTCCACCCTTTTGCGTCGTCCAAAGTTCCTCGCGAATCGGATCGTAAATTACGCCGACGATAATTTCGCCCATGTAACGCAGCGCGATCGAGACGCAGAAATGCGGAATGCCGTAGAAATAATTTACGGTGCCGTCGAGCGGATCGACGACCCACTGATGGTCGCTGGTTTGATCGCCGACGATTCCTTCCTCGCCGTAAAGCGCGTGCTCCGGAAATTTCTTCAGGAGCGAATCGGTGATCAAGGTTTGTGTCCGGACATCGATCTCGAGCTTGATGTCGTGCGCTTCCGAGGAGTTGACCCGGAGCGGCTGCTGAAAATTGTGCCGGAGCAGTTCGCCCGCGGCGCGCGCGGCTTCGACCGCCGCGTCGAGGTAATGCGTCATGAGAAATGACTAATAGTGCGGCCTCGCGCTGCCAAATGATTTCACGGCGCTGCTCGTGAAATAAAAAAACCGGGAGGAAGAAATGAATCCTCCTCCCGGGTTGAAGTTATTTGTTGGAACTACGAAAAGCTCCGTAGCTCGTTACCGGAGTTAATTGAAACTAATGTTTCTTTTTCTTCGCGGCCGCCTTTTTCTTGGCGGGAGCTTTCTTTGCTTTTTTCTTAGCTGCCATATCGACTAATCCCCCCTTTCGGTCCGCTAACGCGGTGGGTTGGTGAAGGATTTTTTTAACTTCACTTACTGTTGTCAGTAGTCATCACGATTTTTTTGTCAAACTTTTTTCCAACATCTTTGAAATTATTTTCACGAGCTCGCGCGCGATTATTTTTTTTGCAGCGCGCGAAATCGTTTTCATTTCACCGCCGCGAAAGAAAATCGTGACTTCATTTTCGTCACTTTCCATTCCGGAATCCGTTTTGCTCACATCGTTCGCCACGATCAGGTCGCAATTTTTTGCGAGCAGTTTTTTTTGCGCATTGCTTTCGAGATCGTGCGTCTCCGCCGCGAAGCCGACGACGAGATAACTGCGATTCTCCCTCGGCAGCGAAGCAAGAATGTCGCGCGTGGGAATCAGCTCGAGCGCGAAAGGCTCTTTTCGCTTTTTCACTTTCTGCGGTTCGACACGCGCGGGTTTGTAATCCGAAACGGCCGCGCACATCACGACTACATCGCAATCGCGCACCGCGCGATGGACGGCGTCGTGAAGTTCGTCGCTCGTCGTGACGGAAATAAATTTCATGCCAGCAGGTGGCGGGATGTTCGTGGGGCCGGAGATCAGCGTGACGTCGTGACCGGCATCGCGCGCCGCTTTCGCAATCGCGTATCCCATTTTTCCGGAGGAACGATTGCTGATGAAGCGGACGGGATCGATTGCTTCTCGCGTCGGTCCAGCGGTGACGAGAAACCTCACGCGATCAAATTATCCTGGCGCGCGAGCAGAAATTCCGCGCGGAAAGCGATGTCATCGACTTTCCACAAACGACCGACGCCTTCGTAGCCGCAGGCCAGCATTCCTTCTTCGGGACCGATGAACTCAACGCCGCGCGCTTTCAAAGCCGCTACATTTTCCTGCGTCGCGGCGTGCTCCCACATTTTGCCGTTCATGGCCGGCGCCATCAAGATGGGCGCGCGCGTTGCCAGCGCGATGGCGGCGAGCGGATGACCAGCGAGTCCATGCGCGAGCTCGGCGATCACATTCGCCGTCGCGGGCGCGATGAGAAGAAGGCTCGCGCGATCAGCGAGCTCAATGTGTCCCGGCCGCCAGTTTTCCTTTTCATCGAAGAAACTGGTCGTGACGGGATTCTTCGAGAGAGTTTGGAGAGTCAACGGCGTGATGAATTCAACCGCGTCGCGGGTCATGACCACGAAAACGTCATGGCCCTGTTTCACGAGCAGACTCGCGAGCTCGGCGGATTTGTACGCCGCGATCGAGCCGGTCACGCCGAGCACGACAGTTTTCATTTGGTTAAGGCCAGCCGTCTGCTGAGATACCGCTCCGCCCCCATGATGTGGCGGAACTTTTGCAAATCTTCTTCCATCGATTTGCTGATAATCGTGTAGCGGTAGTCACGCCAGAGTTCCATCTCGCGCGCGGCAGTCACGATCCGCGATTCGATCTGCTCTGGCGTTTCGGTTCCACGCTTGGTCAGACGTTTCCGCAACTCATCCAGATCGGGCGGCATTATGAAAACATCGCAGAGCGCCTGCCGGATTATTTCATCGTCGAACGACCGGATCGCTGCCGCGCCCTGGATATCGACGTCGATCAAAACATCGACGCCGTTTTTCAAATTGGCGACGAGCGGGCCGCGAAGGGTGCCGTAGGAATGTTCGTGGACTTTCGCGTATTCCAAAAATTCCCCCGCTTCCACCCGCGCGCAAAAATCGGCCTCGGTCAGAAAATGATAATCCTCGCCTTCGATCTCGCCGGCGCGCGGCGCCCGCGTCGTGCACGAAACGGAGTAAACAAAGTCGGCTGTCTGCCGCAGCGCCTCGCACAGAGTGGTCTTCCCCGCGCCGGAAGGAGCGGAGATGACGAAGAGAATTCCGGTGCGGGTAAATTGATTACTCAAGGTTTTGAATTTGTTCCCGGATCTTTTCCAACTCGGCTTTGCAGGCGACGACGCGCTGGGAAATGGCGGCGTCGTTCGATTTCGCGCCCAGTGTATTCAATTCCCGAAAAATTTCCTGCGTAATGAATTCGAGGGTGCGGCCGACAGGTTCGTTCTTGCGCAGGTGATGCGCAAACTGCGCGAGGTGACTTTCGAGTCGGGTCAATTCTTCCGAGATGTCGGCGCGGTCCGCGAAGATGGCGATCTCTTTCAACAAGCGCTCGTCATCGAGCGGAAGATTCACGCCGGCTTTCTCGATCCGCTCGAACAACGTGTTCCGATATTTTTTCACGACCTCGGGATACAAGGCGCGGACTTGCTTGATCTCCGCGCGCAGAACTTTCAGGCGATGGATCAAATCTTTCGCGAGATGTTTTCCTTCGCGCTCGCGCATCTTGATGAGATCGGCCAGGGCAAGAGCGAGCGCTTTCTGCAGGACCGGCCACGCTTCCTGCGCGTCGATGCTGTGCTCGGGCGAACGCATTACGCCGGGCGCCTGGAGAATGGTGCCGATGGTTATTTCACCGGGCGCGCTGAGTTCCTTTTGCAGGGTGAGCATCGCTTCGTGGTAGGAGCGGGCGAGGGCGGTATCGAGCGCCAGATTGCGGGTGCCGGTTTCGCCGTCGTGCAAAGCGACGAAGACGTTGGTGCGGCCGCGCGAAACCTTTTCATTGATGGTCTGACGGATTCGGGGCTCCAACTCGACGAGATCGCGCGGGAGGTTCACGACAATGTCGCTTTGCTTCCGGTTCACCGAATTCAGCTCCACGCTGAATTTCGCGCCGGCGTGGTCGACTTCGCCACGGCCGTAACCAGTCATGCTGCGCATGGCGTTACTTTTCCTGTCATTCCGAGCGAAGTCGAGCCTACAGGCCGAAATGGGCCGCGGCTTGCGACACATCTTTGTCTCCACGCCCGGAACAATTAACGATAATCAATTCGTTAGGCGCCATTTTGGGCGCGATCTTCATGATGTGCGCGATGGCGTGCGCGGTTTCGAGGGCGGGGATGATTCCCTCGGTTTCCGCGAGCTCGCGAAAAGCGGCGAGCGCTTCGTCGTCTGTCGCGTAATCGTATTCGATCCGGCCGGCATCGCGCAGGTAACTGTGTTCCGGCCCGACTGCGGCGTAGTCGAGGCCGGCGGAAACGGAATGGGTGAGCTCGATCTGGCCGTCTTCGTTGGCGAGGACAAATGTTTTCGTGCCCTGAAGCACGCCGAGCTTGCCGCCTTGAAAACGCGCTGCGTGTTTGCCGGTCCGGATGCCTTCACCGCCGGCCTCGACGCCGATCATTCTCACGGATGCATCATCCAGGAACGGATGAAAGAGCCCGATGGCGTTGCTGCCGCCGCCGACGCAAGCGACGAGCAGATCCGGCAGGCGACCTTCGCGTTCGAGAATCTGCGCGCGCGCTTCGAGGCCGATCACGCGATGAAAATCGCGCACCATCATCGGATAGGGATGCGAGCCGAGCGCGGAGCCGAGGATGTAATGGGTCGTGCGAACATTGGTGACCCAGTCACGCATCGCTTCGTTGATCGCTTCCTTGAGCGTGGCCTGACCGGCGGTGACGGCTACCACTTTTGCGCCGAGAAAATTCATCCGGGCGACGTTGAGGGACTGCCGCTCCATGTCCACGGCGCCCATGTAGATAATGCACTCGCAACCGAAGCGAGCTGCCACCGTGGCGGTAGCGACGCCGTGCTGGCCCGCGCCCGTCTCGGCAATGATGCGCGTTTTGCCCATGCGACGCGCGAGCAGGATTTGGCCAAGCGCGTTGTTGATCTTGTGTGCGCCGGTGTGAAGGAGATCCTCGCGTTTCAGGTAAATCTTCGCGCCGCCGAGATTTTTGGTCAGGCGCTCGGCGAAATACAACGGGGTCGGGCGACCGGCGAAATTGCGGAGTAGTTGGTCGAGTTCTTTTTGGAATGCTGGATCGTTTTTCGCGCGTTCGTATTCGGCCGTGAGATCGGCCAGCGCGGACATCAGCGTTTCGGGGACGAACATGCCGCCGTAGGGACCGAAGTGACCGTGAACGTCGGGGAGCTGCGGAAGGGCGGGCATCGGAAAACGTCCAACGTCCAACGTCTAACGTCCAACGTCGAATTAAGACAAGGCGAGAAGCTGGTTGATAGCGCGCCGATGGGGTGAAGGAACGGGAATCGTGCGAAGTTCGTTGATGCGGAACCAACGCTGGTGCTGATTTCTTTTCGCCGTCGATTCGTGTGCGTAAACAGCAAGCGTGATGCGGTGATGCGTGAAAGGGAATTGCGAAAGGTGCAGGGCCTCGCGCGCACTCGGTGCCAGAGCCAGCCGCGGCAGCATCCACATTCCCTGCCAGCGGTCGCGCGATTGTTCGAGCAAGACGCGATGGCGGCGGAGAGAGAAGCTGTGATGTTCCGTGCGCAATTCGAGGGCGCGGCGCGGCTTTTTTCGCGGGAGCGCGGATGGATCTGAGGCGCGGCAGAACATTTTCACCGGGCACAATTCACACTTGGGTCGCGTTGTGCAGACAAGCGCGCCCAAATCCATGAGCGCGGAGTTATGAACGCCCGCAGCGCGATTCGGGAGAAGCGCTTTAGCGGTGGACCAAAGCATTTCGCGGCCGGCGCTGGTGTCGATGGGGACTTGGAGATCGCTTAATCTGGCGAGCAAACGCGCGATGTTCGCTTCAACGGTCGGCACTGATTGATCGAAAGCGAAGGTGGCGACCGCGCGAGCCGTGTAGCGACCGATTCCGGGAAGATCCTCGATTTCGGCCAGACGTTGCGGAAACATGCCGCCGTGTTTTTCTAATATGGTGACCGCGGTCGCACGGAGATTACGAGCGCGCGCGTAGTAACCGAGACCTTGCCAGGCGTGGAGAACTTCCTGTTCGGAGGCTGCGGCCAGCGCCGCAAAATCCGGGAAGCGCCGCATCCACTCATTATAATAAGGAATGACGGCGGAGACCTGGGTCTGCTGGAGCATGAACTCGGAGACGAGAATCGCGTAGGGATCGGTGGTGCGACGCCAGGGAAGATCGCGGCCATTCTTGCGATACCAGGAAAGGAGAGAGCGCCGGAAGGAGGCGGCGGGCGGAGCAGGATTCACGCGGATGAAGAAACGTCCAACGTTCAACGTCCAACGTCCAACGTTCAATTGGAAGAGTTCTGAATTTGGACGTTGGACGTTGGACGTTGAACGTTGGACGTTCTCCCCTTCGGCAGATGAACTCCTACACGCACCCGCTCACGACGGACCAAGCCACAAAGCTTCGCGCTCTACTGAAGGATCTCGGATTCGAATTCTCGCCGAAGCCGTACACGATTTTCTTCGCGCAGAAAAACAAGCTAAGCGTCGCCGTTTACGAAAAGGGTCCGAAGATTCTGTTGCAAGGAAAGGGGATCGAGGAATTCGTCCAATTCGAACTCGAGCCTAAGATTCTGGAGCAGGCCAAGCTCGGTTACGAAGAGGTGCATTCGCCGGAAATGTTCGAGCCGCATTTCGGCATCGATGAAAGCGGTAAAGGCGATTTCTTCGGCCCGCTCGTCATCGCCGGCGTCTACGTGGACGGAGCGATTGCTCGGACGTTCCTCGATTCCGGAATTCAGGATAGCAAACGAATCGGATCGGATGCGCAGATTCGCGCCCTTTCAAAAATCATCCGAACCACGCCCGGAGTGGCGCTCGATACCGTCGCCATCGGCCCGGATCGCTACAACGACCTTTACGAAAAGTTCGGCAACCTCAACAGCCTGCTGGGATGGGGGCACGCGCGGGTGATTGAGAACTTACTCGCGAAAAAGCCGGAGTGCCCGCGAGCTTTATCGGACAAATTTGCGGACGCGAAAGTGATCGAACGCGCGCTGCTCCAACGCGGCCAGGCGATCCAACTCGACCAGCGGACCAAAGCGGAATCCGATCTCGCCGTGGCTGCGGCCTCGATCCTGGCGCGGGAAGCGTTCATCGACTGGCTGGACCGGAAGGGGAAAGCGGTGGGGACAAGGCTCGGACGGGGCGTCTCGGCCCAAGTGAAGGAGGCGGCGAAGAAGCTGGTCGAGGCAGAGGGCCCGGAAGTGCTGCGCAAATTTGCAAAAGTGCATTTTCGGACCGCGCACGAGATCGCGCCGGGCAGTTATGCTGCGCCGCCGCCCCGGCGCGAGTGGCGCAGGTAAACCGGGGGAAGTTGGAATCCCGGCAGGCAAGCTTCCTGCTATTTACGTTTTACCTTTCGACACTCATTTGTGGAAACCAGGCTCCTTATTCTAAACGCGGATCCGGTCTTTCAGGACCGTGCCTTGGGCATTTTTGACGAGATCGATGATATCGAGACCCGGGTTGTGCGCACTTTGCCTGAAGCAGTCTCGGTGTTGCTCGCGGAAAATTTTGACGGGTTTGTGGTCGAAGGCGAGGCCCCGATCGCGATGGAGCAGGCCACCAATGCGCGCCAGCATTTTCCCTCTTTGCGGATCGTTTGCCTCGCTCCGAAAACGAACGAGAACGGGTTCGCGCTGGCCGCGCAGCAGCAGAAAATCACGAGCATCGCCAGCAACGGCAGTGCGCGAAGTCTGCGCCGGCAATTGCACACCTTTGTCCACTCGCTCGCCCAAGGCGGCACCCCGGCGGAAGGCATCGATCCGTGCCATTCCCTGATCGGCAACCTCAACCAATTTTCCGCTGCCGAAATTCTGCAGATGAGCTGCCTCGGCCAGCGCAGTGGCCGCTTCACTTTCAAATCGGGCCGCGGCAACAGCGAGATTTACCTGGCACACGGCTCTGTCCGGCACGCGGTCTTCGGTTCGCTCGAAGGGGAATCGGCGGTCGCCGAAATCTTTCGCTGGCGGCAGGGGCGCTTTTATTTTGAAGAGGGAATCATCAGCCAGGTCCAGAGCGTAGATCGGCCGTGGGCGCATCTGCTCATCGACAATCTCCAGAAGCTCGATGAGACCCTGGAACTTTCAGCAACCGGGCCCATATGAGAGATAAAGTCGTCGAAACCCAACTCCGCCTGCTGACTTTGCAGCTCGATAATTGGAAAAAGCTGCACGACCTGATCACGTACGGTCTCGATAAAGCCAGGCCGATTATTTCCGCGGAGCAGGAGCGCCAGTTCACGGAAATCCGGGCGAATCTTTTGCAGGAGACCGAGCACGTTTTTGGCGCCTTGGGTGTATTGGCGGATCTTTCCGGCCGGGCGATGAATGTCCTTCAGCGCTGCGTCTCGGTGCGCGGTGTCCGCGAACTGACGAATGAAGAAGTCCGGCGCCTGGAGTCGGAGTGGAATGGCGTTTTCACCAAGCTCGGCGTCGTGCAGGGCCAACTAAAGTCCCGGCGCAAATCGCTCGCGGACCAGACCGCGGTCTCCTATTACCTGAGTCGAGTCTTTAGCCGGCCGGCCACGAGCTAGGCAGGCGTCCAGCGTCTATTTCAGATCGGCGTCGGCATCGGCTGGAATGGCGGATCCGCAAATTTGTTGCAATTACGTCCCTCCATCTTAAAGCCGGGACACGATTCCCTTATGATATGCCAAAGCTCACCAAGAGGGACATCGTTGTGGCCATCAGCAATCAAACCGGCATGGTGCAGCACGACGTATTCGAAGTCGTGCAGCGAACGCTCGACCACATTACGAACAGTTTGGCGAACAACGTCGCGGTCGAACTGCGTAATTTTGGAGTGTTCCAGCCGCGCCTGACCAAACCGCGCGTGGGTCGCAACCCGAACGAACCGGGCAGCAGTTTTGTGATTCCGTCTCGCGCCACGGTGAAATTCAAGGCCGGCAAGATCATGCGCCAGCGCGTGGAAAAACTTTCGCGCGAATTAAAGGAAGCTTCCGAAAAAGCGACGGCAGAAAAGGAAGCGGCGAACGCAGCGAGCGCCCCACAAACTAATTAAGATCGAGACGCCGGTTCGGGCTCCAAGAGGAGACTTTGGATCGATTCCTCGAGCCGGTCGAAGTTGATCGGCTTGGTCAGGTGTTCGGAGAAACCCGCCGCCCGCGCGCGGCTAACGTCGTTCTCCATCCCGAACCCGCTTAACGCGATCCCGCGGAGACCTTTCGTTGTGCTTAATTCCTGCATCAGCTCGTAGCCCGAGCGATCCGGCAAACCGATATCGCTGATCACGAGATCGAATTCCTGGCGCTTCGTCTTTGCGACCGCCTGATCCGCGGTGTGGGCCACGGTCACCCGATAGCCGCGCCGTTCCAGCATCATCTTCATTCCGGTGCAAGTGTCCAAGTGATCGTCCACCACCAGGACGCGCGGGCCCGGTCCCTTCGCCGGTTCTTCCTGCGCTTGTTCTCCTTTCGGCGCTTTCTTGCCGCCGTCGATCGGAACTGTGGCCGGCGTCGCGATCGCGGCCAAAGTCACGATGAAGGTGGCGCCGCGATCCTTTCCACGGCTCTCGGCTTTGATCGTTCCGCCATGCGCGCTCACCATCGCCTTTGAGATCGCCAGACCGAGTCCGAGCCCGCCGAAGCGACGCGTGATCGAGCTTTGGCCCTGCTCGAACGCGTTAAAGATTCTGTCCATTTGGTCCGGCTCGATGCCGATGCCAGTGTCCGTCGTCCGAATCTCGATCTTGTCCGGCGAAGGGTTCAACGTTTCGATCACGATCCGTCCCTGGGCCGGAGTAAATTTCACGCTGTTCTTTATCAGGTTCCAAAAGACCTGCTGCAACCGCGCCGGATCGCCTTCGACGAAGGCGTGCTCAGCGCGAAGGCGGAACTCGATCTTCAAATCTTTCGCGGCAATGTCTTCGCGGCAGATTTCGTAGGAGCGCTGGAGGATCTCGTGCACGCTCGCGCTTTCCAGGCTGAGCTGCAGCTTGCCTTTGGAGATGCGGGTGACATCAAGCAGATCGTCGATCAAACGCGCTTCGAGCTCCACATTGCGCCGGATCACTTCGAGGGCGCGGCGGATCTCGGGCGTATCCGGCGCATTCGCCTCCAGCTCGCCCACCATCGCAATGACGGGCGAGAGCGGATTGCGCAACTCATGCGAGAGCAGCGCGAGGAACTGGTCCTTTGCCGCATTCGCGCCGATCAATTCCTGGCGCAGGGTCACGTCGCGCGTTTTGTCTTCCACCAGATAAAGCACGCCCTGAATGGTCTGCTCCGAACCCTGGAGCCGCAGCAGATTCACATTCACGAAACGCGTCATCCCATCGCGATCGATGAAGGGCTGCTCCACGAGTTGAAACGGCGCGCCAAAACTCAGGACCCGTTCGATCGCGTCGCCCGGCGCGATTTTCACGTCTTCGTAGCCCGCATCGTAGATGTCGGTAGCGTCTGGTAATTCGCCGAAACGCTTGGCCATGTCGCTGAAGGCCTGGTTGGCCTGAAGGAAATGCCGCGACTCCGGGTCCACCAAGGCGATGCCGCTCGGCATGTTCGCCAGGATCTTTTCGTTGAAAATAACTTCGCGCTCGATCCGCCGCGCTGCTTCAGCCTGGCGCCGCGCCACCTTGCCGGCGAGCCAGGCCGCCACCGCCGTCACCACAATCAGCCACAAGGCCGGAATGGTGATCTGGTCCAAGAGATCCCGGACCGGTTTGTAAGCGACGGCCTTCGGTTGTTCGACCACCGTCATCCAGCCCGTGTTTTCCACCGGTGTGAAGGAATAGAGAATTCCTTCCCGTTCGATGGAGCCAGTCTTGAGTTTTCGCATCTCTTCGATACGGCTGGCCCACTGCGGTGTGACCGGCTCCGTGTTCGGCGCGAAGTTCTGGCCGAAAAGCGCTCGGCCGGTTTGATCGACTACCTGACAGATCGCCTGATCCGCGAAATCGATCGAGGACAAGCGACGCCCCATTCGCTCCACGAGGACCGAGACGCCGAGGTATCCCACGATCGCTCCTTCGGATGTCCGGACCGCTCCGACGATGTCAGTCGACATGCGGCTATCCGGCAAGCGCGGGTGGACCGGCGAAACGAAAACGTCCGGCGATCCCATCGCGCCCTCGCGCCAAAGGGCCGGCGAAAATTCCGGAGCGATGTCGGCCGGGATCTCCGGCAACGAAGCGATGAGCCTGCCGTCCGCGCCAGCGAGGAACATGCCGTCAATCCGCGGGTGCGAATAAAAGGTTTGCGTCAGCCATTGTTTCGCCGCGGTCTCCGGACTGGGCGTTGCCAGCATCTTTGCAATGTCGGGCTGCGCTTGGTAATACTCGATTACGCTGCCGGTGCGGCTCAGGTCATCGCCTACCAGATGCGCCACGAGTTGCACGAAGGTCTGCCGGTCGTGCAGGATTTTCGTTTCAAGCGTATTGGTCAGGACCGTGTAGGAAACGACAAGCATCAGGATCGATGGGAACCAGCCCGCGAGCAGGATCGCGATGACGATGTTGTAGCGCTGCAGCCGGTCGCGATCGCGCCGCTTGAGATGGGACAAGAATGGAATCGCCGTGAGCCAGGACATCGCGCAGGAAAAACTCGGCTCTCTCTACCGCCGCGGCAAGGCCCGAAATGTTTTCGCTCTCAACGGCGTTTACTCGGCCGCGGCGATGGCCAGATTGAGTTCTCGCGCCTGGGCGTGGAGCGCCTTCACCTCGGCGAGGCTCATCTTATCTGGCGGGGCGTGATTGAGGAGCTTCCGGATTTCGCCGACGCCAGCGCGGATTTTCTCAAAGAGAGGCGTGTGCACGACCGCGGGTGGAAGCGTCTTGGTTTCTTCGGCGAAATAATTGATGAGATCCCGCTGCCATAGGACAGCCGCGCGTTGCGGCGTGTAGTTGCCTTCGACGGCCCCGGAAGTGATTTCGAGACCGCGCAGCCAGCCGCCGAGGCTGATGAGGTGCGCCATTTTCTGATCGCGCAACTCGCCCATGGCCTGCTCGACATCTTTCTGCGTGGAAATCAATTCGCGGCGCACCGCCGGCCAGTCGCCCTTTTTCCCCAGCTCCGTCAGGCTTGCGCTGTGGCGCATGACGCGATCGCCCACGCCAAGACTCCGCGCCTGCCGGAGCAACACGCGACCCAAGTCTTCCACCAGGTTTTTCTTCTGGCATTCCACGATCAGAAATCCGTCCGCAATCAACCCGCCGAAGACCATTCCCATTTGCTCGCGCCCGGAGTGCGCCGCCTGCGGAAATTCACGCTTGAGCTGTTCGAAGGGAAGCGGCTTGAGATCGTCGAGCTGCTGAAAAATGTCGGCCACCGAGGGGGCCGTGTAGGGATTTACTCCGAGTTCCTCACGCTGATAATCGGCCGGGTTCGGGGTTTGCTCCTGCGCGAAAAGAGAGCCCGGAGCCGGCACGGCCGCGAGCACTATTAATAATAGAGGCAGATTCAGCCCGGCAAAGGAGAGAGCTTTCATTCCCATTGAGAATCGAACCATCCGTGGCGGTTGCTTGCATTCGCCATCCAACCGTCGGCTCTCCCGCCCAAATCGGTTTGGTTTTATCCGCAATTTTTCTGGCCGAAATGTCTCCGCTTTGGACGGGCAAACCCCCCATTTTTGATTTGACGGATGCAGTGGACACGGCATCATGTCGCCCTGCCGCCCTTCTAATGGCGGCAGTTTCTCTAACCCGTTATGCAAGGAAGTGTTGCCTCTATCATCTGGACCATTTGCTACACCAGCGTTCTGGTCGGCCTCTCCGCCTACGGGATTCACCGCTATGTGATCATTTATCTTTTCCTGAAGCATCGGAAACGGGGGGTCGTTCCGGCCGGCCATTTCGAGCAATTGCCGAAGGTGACGATGCAGTTGCCGATCTTCAACGAAGTGTATGTGGTCGAGCGGCTGCTGAAATCGGTGAGCGAAATCGATTACCCCAAGGAGCTTCTCCAGATCCAGGTCCTCGATGATTCCACTGACGACACGCGCGAATTGACCGGGCGCTGCGTGCGAGAATTGCAAGGCCGCGGGTTTAACGTGGAACTGATTCATCGCGCCGATCGCACCGGATTCAAGGCGGGCGCGCTCGAGACCGGGCTGGCTTCCGCCGAGAGCGATTTCGTCTGCATTCTCGACGCCGATTTCGTTCCGAATCCCGATCTCTTGCAAAAAACGATCCATTTTTTCACCGACCCGTCGGTTGGCATGATCCAGACGCGCTGGGGCCATTTAAACCGCGGTTATTCCTTGCTCACTCGCGTGCAGGCGATGTTTCTCGATGGGCATTTGCTGCTGGAGCAAACGGCGCGCAGCCGGAGCGGGCGATTCTTTAATTTCAATGGAACGGCTGGATTGTGGCGGCGATCATGCATCGACGAGGCGGGTGGCTGGCAACACGATACCCTGACGGAAGATCTCGATTTGAGTTACAGGGCGCAGCTCGCTGGCTGGAAATTCATTTTTCTCCCGGACGTGATCACGCCGGCGGAGTTGCCCGTGGACATGAACGGCTTCAAGTCCCAGCAACATCGCTGGACGAAGGGTTCAGTCCAAACCTGCAAAAAACTGCTTCCCACCATCTGGCGCAGCGAACTCCCGCTCACGATAAAAATTGAGGCGACCGCCCATTTAACCTCAAACTTCGCATACCTTTTGCTGGCTTGTTTGTGCGTGCTTCTCCATCCCTCAACTGGTGGGCCGCAAACAGGCTGGCTTCGGACCTTCCTCGTTGACGCGCCGATCTTTCTGACCGCGTCGGTCTCCGTCGCTGTCTTCTATATATGCGCGCAGCGCGAACTGAATCCGCGCACTTGGATGAAGGAAATCCTGCTGCTGCCCGCGCTCCTCGCGCTCGGCGTCGGCCTTTCGCTCAATAACGCGCGCGCCGTCCTCGAGGCCGTCTTCAATCATAAATCGGAATTCGCCCGGACGCCGAAGTACGGGATCGAGCGCAAATCGCAGCCGTGGCGCACCTGCAAATATATGCCGCTCAAATCGCTTCTTCCGATCGCCGAAATGGCTTTCGCGCTTTACTTCACTTACTTCGTTTGGTTCGCGATTCAGCACGGCCAGTTCATCTCTGTCCCGTTCCTGGCCATGTTCCAGATTGGGTTCCTTTACGTTTCGCTTTCGTCGCTCGGCCAGTGGTTTCCCAGGATGAGCGTCGGCGCTCAGCGTCCGGCCGAGATCACAATTCCTGCGTGACAACGGGCTCTTTTGAACTAAGAACCCGAGTGATGTTTCGCTTCTCGTTGGTGTTGGTCGCGTTGCTTTCGCTCGCCCCACCCCTCCGCGCGGACGGTCCCAGCCGCGTCATCATCAGTGTGAAGGACCAGAAACTCATGCTGATGGAGAACGGGGCGAAGCTGGCCACCTATCCCGTCTCGACTTCCAAATTCGGATTGGGCGATAGCTGGGGACGAATGACTACGCCGCTCGGTTTCCTCCAAGTCGCCGAGAAAATCGGCGATCACGCGCCGGTCGGCGCCGTCTTCCGCAACCGCCGTTTTACCGGCGAGATCATCAAGCCGAATGCTCCCGGTCGCGATCCCGTGATCACGCGCATCATTTGGCTTCGCGGTCTCCAGGCTTCCAACGCGCACGCCTTCAGCCGCTGCATTTACATCCACGGAACGCCCGAAGAGAAAACGATTGGCCGGCCCGCCAGTTACGGATGTATCCGGATGAAGTCGAGCGATGTGGCGGCGCTCTACGCTCAACTGCCACTCGGAGCCATCGTAGAAATCGTGTCCGACAGGTTGCCAAAAATTCCGAAGGCGGCTCCCGGGACAGTCTTCACTGCTACCGAAGCGCCAAAGCCGGCCGTAGAAAAAGTGGAAGAGCCGGCGGCGCCGGAGAAACCAGCGGAACCCGTTCGCAAGAACGTGAAGGGTGACGAGCGACCGCACTTCGGCCGCAGTGCGTAATTCCCGCGGTTCGATTGCTCGCCGGCGCGATCGCGTCTTGACACCATCGCGGCCCGACGCGAGCCTCCACGCTCACAAAATTTCCTCATGGCTAACACAAAATCCGCCGCCAAACGCGCCCGTCAGACAACCGTCCGCTCACTTCGCAATCGCAGTGTTCTTACCCGCCTCCGGAAGATGCAAAAGAGTGGCGGCGCCAAGCCGGAAGCCAAAGATGTGCACGCCATGATCTCGGCCATCGATAAGGCAGCCAAGCGCGGTATCATTCACAAAAACGCCGCGAAGCGCCGGAAAGCGCGGCTGAACAAATCGCTGACCGCTCCTGCCCCCGCCCCGTCGGCGTAAGGCGTCGCAAGCTGGAGGCTTGCGCTAAACTTCAGGAAGGATAAAATTCATGCCGATGATTCCCGCTCTTCTCCTTATTCTCGCTGCGGTCGGTTATCGGATCGTGACGGGACTCGCCATCACTTCCGGCTCGACCTGGTTGTCGAACTTCGCGCCGCTCGCCGCGATCGCGCTTTGTGCGGCCGCTTACTTCCCGAAGCGCTACAAGTTCGCCGTCCCGATGATCGCCCTCCTCATTTCGGATATCGTGCTCAACGTGCACTACGGCTTTTCGTTGCTCAGTCCGTTTGTGGCTTCGCATTATCTCGGCTTCGCTCTCGTCGGCGGGCTCGGCCTGCTCTTGCAAAATCGCACCTCGCTCAAGACGCTGCTGCCGGCTTCGATCGCAGCCTCTGTTATCTTTTACGTCGTCACGAACATCGTCTCGTGGGCCTTCGATCCCGGGTACGTGAAGAACTTCGGTGGATTACTCCAGGCGCTGACGGTCGGTCTGCCGGCTTACAGCGCGACGCCGACCTGGATGTTTTTCCGCGCCTCGCTCTTGAGCGATCTCTTGTTCACGCTGCTCTTCGTCCTTTGCATGAATGTTGGGCGGAGCCCGGAACGCGGGCGCACCGCCACGGCATTGTCGCGCGCTGCTTAATCCGGCCATGCAGCCGCCGGAGCAACGCGACGAAGTCGAAATGCTTTCGTTGATGCTGTTGATCCGGCGTTTCGAGGAGCGCGCGAGCCAACAGTATCAGGCCCAAAAGATCGGCGGGTTCTGCCATCTTTATATTGGACAGGAGGCGGTTGTCGTTGGCGCCGTCGCCGCCGCGCGTCCCGATGATTATTTGATAACCGCTTACCGCGATCACGCGCATGCGCTTGCCCGCGGCACGAGCGCCAACGCTTGCATGGCGGAGCTTTTCGGCAAAGCCACCGGTTGCTCGCGCGGCCTCGGCGG
>JBEEHU010000086.1:0-17909 GCA_041167565.1 Verrucomicrobiota bacterium
AGACAGCGACCTTCTGAGGAAAGGCGTAATTTCGAAGCAGGAGTTTGACACGGCTACGGCGAACAACGGGCTGTATGAAGGCGCAATAAAGTTGGACCAAGGCAACCTGGACCAGGCCAAGGTAAGCCTTGCCTACTGCCACATCACTTCACCGATCGACGGACGTGCCGGCCTGCGGCTAGTCGATACAGGAAACATTGTCCAGGCGAACGGAACCACTCCGCTCGTAGTTATCACTCAATTACAACCTATCACTGTCGAGTTTAACGTCGCGGAGGATTCCGTTCCGCAAATTATGCAGGCGATACATGGCGGTCGACAACTACCGGTCGACGTCTACGATCGTGCAGACCAAAAGAAGCTCGCTACCGGGAAGGTCGAATCGTTCAACAGCCAGATCGACGCCGCGACCGGGACTCTTAAGTTGCGAGCGATTTTCCAGAACGACGACAGCTCACTTTTCCCCAACCAGTTCGTCAACGCGCGTCTCCTGGTTGATACCCATCGAGGCGTCACGCTCCTGCCGAGCAATGCCATTCAGCGAAACGACAGCGGCCCCTTTATCTATCTGGTCCAGCCGAATCAAACTGTCGGACTTAAGACGATTACTGTTGGAATTACTGACGGCAATGTGTCGGAAGTGCAAGGCTTGGAGCCGGGCGCGGTGGTCGCGGCGGACGGTTTCAATCGTTTAACCGAGGGCGCAAAGGTAGCGGTCCGGCCCGCCGCGTCGACCGCTGCCTCGCCTCAACCCGGCAGGTGAGGTGAATCCGTCACGCCAATTCGTTCTGCGGCCAGTGGCGACCTCGCTGCTCATGGCAGCGCTGTTGTTAATCGGTGCGATCGCCTACCGGCAGCTCGGCATTTCAGCGTTGCCGGAGGTGGATTACCCAACGATTCAGGTGCAGACGTTCTATCCCGGAGCTAGCCCGGATGTCACAGCTTCTGCGATTACCGCGCCTTTGGAACGGCAGTTTGGCCAGGTCCCCGGGCTGAACCAGATGACTTCCGTCAGTTCGGACGGCAGCTCGATTATCACTCTGCAGTTCGCCCTCAACTTGAACATCGACGTTGCCGAACAGGAAGTGCAGGCGGCTATCAATGCCGCGCAGACTTATCTGCCACCCAATCTGCCGGCGCCGCCCATTTACAGCAAGTCGAACCCCGCTGATGCGCCGGTAATGACGCTGGCCGTGACCTCGAAGACGCTGCCACTGGCGCGCGTGGAAGACCTGACCGATACGCGACTCGCGCAGAAGATTTCGCAGCTATCAGGTGTCGGTCTGGTCACCATCAGCGGGGGACACAAGCCCGCGGTGCGGGTCCAGGCGAACCCGACTGCCCTCTCCTCCTACGGCATCAATCTCGACGATGTTCGCCTGACTTTGCAGGCGGCGAGCATCAACCAGGCAAAAGGAAGCTTTGACGGGCCGCATCAGGCTTATCAGATCAATGCCAACGACCAGTTACTCACAAGCAAGGACTACAGCTCGTTAGTTATTGCCTATAATAACGGAGCGCCGGTTATGTTGTCCGATGTCGCGCGCGTCCTTGATGATGTTGAGAACACGAAACTTGCCGCGTGGATGGATAAGACGCCGGCAATCATCGTGAACATCCAGCGGCAACCCGGAGCAAACACCATCGAGGTAGTCGACCGCATCAAGCAGCTCTTGCCTCAATTAAGGGCGAACCTCCCCGCCGGCGTCGATGTCTCCGTGTTGACGGACCGCACGACAACGATCCGTGGCTCCGTGGCGGACGTTCAATTCTCCCTCATGCTCACGGTCGCGCTAGTGGTGATGGCGATCTTCCTGTTCCTGCGCAACGTGCGCGCCACCATCATTCCGAGCGTGGCTGTGCCGCTATCGCTCGTTGGCACGCTAGGGGTGATGTACCTGCTTGGCTTCAGCCTCAACAATCTCACCCTGATGGCGCTCACGATCGCGACCGGGTTCGTGGTAGATGACGCGATCGTGATGATCGAGAATATTTTTCGTTACCTGGAAGAAGGAGATACGCCTCTCCAGGCCGCGCTAAAGGGAGCGAGCCAAATCGGCTTCACTATCATCTCGCTCACCGTCTCGCTCATTGCGGTGCTGATTCCGCTACTCTTCATGGGCGACATTGTCGGAAGGCTTTTCCGAGAGTTCGCCGTCACCTTGAGCGTCACCATCCTGCTCTCGGCGGTAATATCGCTCACGCTTACCCCGATGATGTGTGCGCGATTACTCAAGCCGAAAGCGGAGGAAAAACGTGGCCGCCTCTATGAAGCCTCCGAGCGTGTATTCAATCGCACGGTCGAATTCTATGGCCGTACTTTGCGGTGGGTCTTGAAACGACAGACGGCAACGCTGCTCGTCGCCGCGGCAACGCTTGTGCTCACTGTCCTGCTTTACATCATTGTGCCAAAGGGGCTGTTCCCGGTGCAGGACACCGGCGTTATTCAGGGCATCTCTGAAGCGGGGCAGACGATTTACTTTCCCGCCATGACGGAGAAGCAACAAGCGCTGGCGGATGTTGTCCTGAAAGACCCGGCAGTCCAAAGCTTGTCCTCCTTCATCGGCATCGACGGAGTCAACACGACGCTAAACAGCGGCCGAATGCTGATCAACCTCAAGCCACTGAAAGACCGGAACGTAAGCGCATCAGACGTGATTCGCCGGTTACAACCGGAGTTAGAAAAGATCGAAGGCATCACACTTTACATGCAGCCGGTCCAGGACTTGACAGTGGAAGACCGTGTTAGCCGGACGCAGTTCCAGTACGCGCTCCAAGATGCGAATGCGGATGAGTTAAACACGTGGACTAAGAAGCTGGTCGATAAACTGCGCACGCTTCCACAATTGACCGATGTGGCTACCGACCAACAAACACTCGGCGCACAGGCGAAACTAGTGATCGATCGCGTTACCGCATCGCGCCTTGGCATCACGCCAGTGGCAATCGACAACGCACTCTACGACGCCTTCGGCCAGCGCCAGATAGCAACGCTCTTTACCCAACTCAACCAGTATCACCTCGTCCTGGAAACGCTGCCGGAGTTCCAAAAAGATCCGATGATGCTGAATAACATTTATGTGAAATCGAGTGGCGGCGGCGCCGTGCCGCTTAGTACGTTCACGCACTTTGAATCGGGGACTTCTCCGCTCGTCATCAATCGGCAGGGCCAGTTTCCGGCTGTCACGATCTCCTTTAATCTCGCTCCCGGCGCCGCGCTCGGCCAGGCCACCGTTGCCATCGAAAAGGCGCAAAAGGACCTTGGCATGCCTCCGAGCCTGCAAGCGTCGTTTCAGGGAGCGGCAGCTTCGTTTCAAGCATCGCTGCAAAACGAGCCGTGGCTTATTCTCGCCGCGATCGTCGCCGTTTACATCGTCCTGGGTGTCCTTTACGAGAGCTACATTCATCCAATTACGATTCTCTCCACCCTTCCCTCGGCCGGGGTCGGTGCGATTCTCGCCCTTTTGGTCTGCCGCAGCGAACTCGGCGTGGTCGCGCTGATTGGCATCATTCTCCTCATCGGCATCGTGAAGAAGAACGCGATCATGATGATCGACTTCGCGCTCGAGGCTGAGCGCAAGGAGCACAAGAAGCCGCTCGACGCCATCTATCAGGCCTGCTTGCTACGCTTTCGGCCGATTATGATGACAACCTTCGCCGCATTGTTCGCCGGATTACCGCTCGCGCTCGGCAACGGCGTCGGCGCTGAGCTACGCCGGCCCCTGGGTATCACGATCGTCGGCGGACTACTCGTTAGTCAGGTGCTGACTCTTTATACCACGCCAGTCGTTTATCTCTTCTTCGACCGCGTGGCTGCGAGGTTCTCCCGCGCGCGTGCCGCGGAAAAAAGCGCTGGCGGAGTGGCGGCGGCAGAACCAGCATGAATATCTCCGCGCCATTCATCCGGCGGCCAATCGCTACCGCCTTGCTCACGGCGGCAATCATACTCGCCGGAATTGTTGCCTTCCTCCAATTACCGACAGCGCCTTTGCCGCAGGTAGATTTTCCCACAATCAATGTCTCGGCCAACCTGCCGGGCGCGAGTCCGGACATTATGGCGAGCTCAGTGGCCGCGCCGTTGGAACGTCAGTTTGCGCACATCGCCGGACTAGCTGAGATGACATCAGCGAGTTATCTGGGGTCCACCAGTATTAGTCTCCAGTTCGATCTCAATCGCAACATCGACGGCGCGGCCCGCGATGTCCAGGCTGCGATCAATGCCGCGCGCGCCAATCTTCCGTCGACTCTACCGAGCAATCCCAGCTATCGGAAAGCTAACCCCGCGGACGCGCCGATCCTAATCCTGGCGCTTACTTCGGACGTCTATGGCCGCGGCGAGCTTTATGATGCGGCATCAACTATCATTCAACAGCGCTTGCTCCAGCTGGAAGGTGTCGGGCAGGTGAACATCGGCGGGGGTGCGCTGCCCGCCGTGCGCGTGGAGATTAATCCGACCCAACTCAACAATACCGGACTCAGCCTGGAAGATGTGCGGACAATGTTGAGCCAGCAAAACGCCAATATCCCGAAAGGCCAGTTGTCGGATGAAAACAAAACGGCGGACATCCTGGCTAACGACCAGTTACTCAAGGCCAAAGACTATGCGCCGTTGATTGTCGCCTATCGGAATGGCGCGCCCGTTAGATTATCAGACATCGCCCGTGTCGTAGATTCGGTAGAGAACATCCGCGCGGCCGGTTATCTCAACGGCAAACCTGCCATTCCCCTGGTCATCTTCCGTCAGCCGGGCGCGAACATCATTCAGACGGTCGATCGAGTTAAAGCCGCTTTGCCGTCTCTGAAAGCGTCGATCCCATCCGCGATAAACATGCAGGTCGTGCTCGATCGTACGCAAACGATTCGCGCCTCCGTGCTCGACGTGGAGCGGACCCTTGTGATTTCAGTCATCCTTGTCGTCCTTGTCGTTTTTATTTTTCTGCGCAACGGGCGCGCCACGCTCATTCCGGCAGTGGTCGTTCCGACATCACTCATCGGCACGTTCGGCGTGATGTATCTGTGTGGTTACAGTCTCGATAACCTTTCTCTCATGGCGCTGACGATCGCGACCGGCTTCGTGGTGGATGACGCCATCGTGGTTATCGAGAACATATCGCGCTACCTGGAAGAAGGAATGCAGCCTGTCGAAGCCGCGCTGAAAGGTGCGCGCGAGGTCGGATTCACGGTTCTTTCGATCAGCCTTTCCTTAGTGGCGGTGTTTACGCCAATCTTGCTG
Organism: Verrucomicrobiota bacterium; assembly: GCA_041167565.1. Lineage (GTDB taxonomy): Bacteria > Verrucomicrobiota > Verrucomicrobiia > Chthoniobacterales > UBA10450 > AV80. The sequence continues at coordinate 5,234 of JBEEHU010000086.1, forward strand.
ATGGGCGGCATCGTCGGTCGCTTGTTCCGCGAATTCGCTGTGACGCTCTCGACCGCCATTTTGGTCTCGTTAGTGATTTCACTAACGACCACCCCGGTGATGTGCGCGTTCTTGCTTCGACAACAGCGCGGTTCCAGGAAGCCGGGCCGGATCGCTCAACTCACGGAGGGTCTGTTCCTCTGGGTGTCGGACCTTTACAGACGAAGTCTCGACGTAGTTCTGGAGCATCCCGCGATCACGCTCGGGTCGCTGATGGCGACGATCGCAGCGACTGGGTTGCTTTTCGTGGTAATGCCGAAAGGCTTCTTTCCGCAGCAGGATAACGGCACCGTCTTTGGCGGAATGCAAGGTTCGCAGGACGCGTCGTTTCAAGCCATGCAAGGAGCGGCGCTGCAAGTAGCCGACATGGTTAAAACCGATCCCGCAGTGTCGAGCGTGGTTGCCTTCGTCGGCGGCAACGGCGCAACTAACAGTGGCAATGTCTTTGTGGCGCTCAAGCCATTGAGTGAACGCAAAATCAGCTCGAGCGAAGTAATCAATCGCCTTCGCCCAAAACTCACCCGTGTTCCTGGCGCGATGACATTCATGCAAGCCGGCCAGGATGTGCGCATCGGCGGCCGCCAAAGTAACGCGCAATACCAATATACGATCCAAAGCGAGAACCTGCAGGACTTGACCAAGTGGGGACCAGTCGTTCTAGCGGAGATGCGAAAGTTGCCTGGCTTTGCCGATGTGAACAGCGATCAGCAAAATGCCGGCCTCCAGGCTTCTTTGACTTATGACCGCCAGACCGCGGCGCGACTGGGTATCTCAGCGCAAGTCATCGACGATACGCTCTACGATGCCTTCGGACAGCGGCAGGTCTCGACCATGTTTACTTCGCTCAACCAATACCACGTGGTGATGGAAGTGGATCCGGTGTTCTGGCAAAGCCCGGCAGGGTTGGACGCAATCTATGTTCGACCAACCCCGACCGCAGCGACCAGCCCGAGTTCGGCACCAGCCGGTGGTGGTGCCTTGTCGAGCACAGCTTCCACTTCTCAGTCTGCTGCTGCGCCGGTTCCAGTTCCTGCACCTTCAGTGGCCAGCCCGCAGCCCATGATGGGGCAGCTGGCCGCTCCTACGCCGGTGAATCCATTTGCGATTTATCAACCGAATCCTACGCCGGCACTAACGACGGTCGCTACACGGTCGAGCACAGCGGGCAGCTCCTCGACGGCGGTTACCACTAACCAAACGACCTTTCTGCCAACCGCCATTGCCACACCACCGACCACGCTTGGCCTTCTTCAGCTCCTTCCTACAACGACGCCTGTCCCTGGCTTGTCCAGCGTAGTTCCTAGTTCGACTTCTGCGGCGAACGCCGTTGCTCAAACATCAAATGGCGGTGGCAGTTCCACGCCTACGCCTTCACCGACGCCGGTTGTGCCGTTGAGCGCGATCGCCAGTTACCAGCCGACGACCGCGCCAATCTCCGTCAGTCACCAGGGACAGTTCCCCTCAGTTACCCTGTCCTTCAACCTCGCGGGAGGGATGGCGTTAAGTCAGGCAGTGACGGCGATCCAGCAGATGCTGCAACGAATCGGAATGCCGGGCGCAGTGCACGGCACTTTTTCGGGAACAGCGCAGGCCTTTCAAGCTTCCTTGGCGAGCGAGCCTTTCCTTATCCTCGCTGCACTCGTCGCAGTTTACATCGTCCTCGGGATTCTCTACGAGAGCTTCATCCATCCCATCACGATTTTATCGACGCTGCCATCTGCCGGCGTCGGCGCGATGCTGGCTTTGATGCTCACTCGCACTGACCTGAGCGTCATCGCGATCATCGGTATCCTTCTCCTCATTGGCATCGTGAAAAAGAATGCGATCCTGATGGTAGACTTCGCGCTGGAAGCGGAACGCGCGCAAGGCATGCGTCCGCGCGAAGCCATTTATCAGGCCTGTCTCCTACGTTTCCGGCCGATCATGATGACGACGATGGCCGCGCTTTTCGGAGCGGTGCCGCTCGCCGTCGGCATGGGCGTTGGTAGCGAACTTCGAAGACCGCTTGGCATTGCGATCGTCGGCGGCCTCATCTTCTCGCAAATGCTTACTCTTTACACCACACCTGTCATCTACCTTGCTTTCGATCAATTGCGGCAACGCCGGAAGTTGCGCCGCTGCGTGGAGAAGCTGCCGGGCGCGGGTTGGCAATCGCCGGAGCCTTCCGCGGGATAGGCCGCTGCCATGCCGCAAGGTGACCAACCTTGGCCAACGGCGGGTCGCTTCACGCGATTCTTCGCTAGGTTAGAACCGGGCTAATCACCGGTGCGGCGGATGACCCTCCGAGCAGTGTGCCGCGATCGGCATGTTCGTCTTTTGATCGCGATTGGTTGGCGCAGCATTCCTTCTCCGCGCTACCTCAAAGGAGGGAGCAGCCATCAGTTCTTAAGAAGGAACTTAAAATCCCGCGATTGCGCATTCGCCGCTAAGCCGGACGAGGCTCACTGTTAGGACATGAAAAGGAACAGCCTGATTAGCTTGTTAATCGCCACGCTTGCGTGCGCAATGCACCCGGCGCACGCGCGAGACACCTATCGGGGTCATTACCCGAGTGGGGCCGGATATAGCAGCGTCAAATTCGATTCTTTCGTCAGAACAGTTCAGCTAGCGCTGGAAAGGGAGGGCTACTACGTCGGCGATAACCGAGGGGAGTACGGTGCAGAAACTCGTGCCGCCATAAACCGTTTCGAAAGAGCCAAGGGTTTGCCCGAAACCGGGACGATCACTGTGCCGGTGCTCGAAGCTTTGGGACTCTCGCTAGGTAACCATCGGCTCTTGAATGATGGCAAGATCCCATGATCGCAGTCTGGAAACGAGATTTGGAACGAAAGGAACCTTATATGAGAACAACGATAGTGATCGCCTGCCTGGCCCTTGGACTTCTGACGTTGGGTCAACCAGCATCGGCCGCCCCTAAATCTTTTAGGTTCAGGCAGCAGGCGCGCCAAAGTCACCGGCCAGCGATTCTTTCCGAGCGCACCGTCTCCGGCGTGATTCCGCACGTCATTCGTGGCGGCAATCCGCTCCAGATGCTCAACCCGTTCGCGTCGGCGAAGTACGGCGCCGCGAGAGAGAACGTCTCGGTGGATCCCGACGTTCCCGGACAAGTGAACGGAATCAACTTCGTCAGCATTTCCTTCTAGTATGAATAATGAAACTAACGACAGCGCGATGAAGGCCTATCTGCGCGAGATCGGACGAACCCCGTTGCTCACCTCGCAGCAGGAAATCGAGCTCGCCCGGAAGATCAGGGACGGCGACCGCCAAGCGCGGGAGTTGATGATTAGCTCGAACTTGCGTCTCGTCGTCACGATCGCGCGCGACTACGCAGATTACGGCTTGCCGATGCTTGATCTCATTTCCGAAGGAAACATTGGCTTGATGAAAGCGGTCGAGAGGTTTGACTCTGCGAAAGGCGCAAAGCTCAGCACTTACGCGGTGTGGTGGATCAGGCAATCCATCAAACGCGCCCTCTCCAATCAGGGTAAAATTATCCGATTGCCCGTTCATCTCGGTGACAAAATGTCGAAGATACGCCGGGTGGCGTTGCGAATGAGCGAAGAGCTCGGCCGCGAGCCCACTGACGACGAACTCGGCCTGGAGATCGGCATGCCCAGTGAAAAGGTTTCCGAATTAAGAGGCATGGGCATTCGCCCGGCCTCTCTCGATGCGCCCATTAGTGACGATGGCCTAACGGAGTTTGGCGACAGCGTAGCGGACGAAGAAGCGCGAACTCCATTTGAATTACTGCGCGACAAAGATCTGCGCAGCAAGGTCGATGGTTTGCTCGAGAAGCTCAACGACCGTGAGAAGAGAATTATTGCCCAGCGTTTTGGTTTCAGCGGTGGAAAGAGGAAAACGCTCGAACAAATCGGTAACGAATTGGGTGTCTCGCGCGAAAGGATCCGACAACTGGAGAATGTCGCGCTCTCGAAATTACGCCACGCGTTCAGTCAAAAGGAGAGTGTCGCGGAGCTTCCGGTCGCCGCTTAAAGCAGGGCGCCCATCGACTCTCAATCTGTACTAGAACTTGTCGTGGAAGCCAGCGGCAGCCACGATGACAACCTTGATTCGTGAACCGTGTGACGATGGCGTGATCCGGTCGGGGCACATCGCCGCGTCGTGCTCAAAGTCATCCGGGAAGTGGATTCTGGCGGCGACCATTCTCGGCTCGAGCTTGGCTTTCATCGACGGGACGGTGGTGAATGTGGCGCTGCCCGCGCTCCAGAGCGACTTGGAGGCCACCGTCAGCGGTGTCCAATGGGTCGTCGAGTCGTACGCACTTTTCCTCGCCGCACTTCTGTTGGTCGGCGGTTCGCTGGGAGATCATTATGGGCGGCGCAGAATATTTGTGATCGGTGTAGCGATTTTCGCAGCGGCTTCCGCGGGGTGCGGCTTTGCCTCCGGGATCGGACAGTTGATCGCAGCCCGTGCTGTCCAGGGAATCGGCGCGGCCCTGCTGGTTCCGGGCAGCCTCGCCATCATCAGTAATTCCTTTTCCGAGGAAGATCGCGGACGGGCAATCGGAACCTGGTCCGGATTTAGCGCTATCACCGCCGCGATCGGCCCAGTTCTCGGAGGCTGGCTGGTCGAAACCGTTTCCTGGCGAGCGGTGTTCTTCATCAACATTCCCGTCGCCCTTTTCGTCATCGTGATTTCTCTCCGGCATGTGCCGGAGAGCTCGAATGCCGGGAAAGGACGCCTCGACTGGGTCGGCGCAATTCTTGTCACGCTCGGTTTAGGGACGCTCGTCTACGGATTGATCGAATCGTCGTCGCGCGGCTTCACCCATCCGGTCATCCTGGCCGCGCTCATCAGCGCGCTTGTCCTTCTTGCGCTCTTTCTTGTCGTCGAAGCGCGAAGCCGAGATCCCATGCTGCCGCTCGCTCTTTTCCGATCGCGGAATTTTGCCGGCGCGAACCTGCTCACATTTCTTCTTTACGGTGCGCTCGGCGGCACGCTGTTTTTTCTGCCGCTCAATCTAATCCAGGTGCAACGATACAGCCCCACTGCCGCGGGTGCTGCCTTGTTGCCATTCATCCTGATCATGTTCCTGCTTTCGCGCTGGTCGGGTGCTCTCGTCCAAAAGTACGGCGCGAGAATTCCACTCGTCACCGGACCGCTGCTTGCGGCCGCCGGCTTTGCGCTTTTCGTGTTGCCTGGAGTTGGAGGCACTTACTGGACAACATTCTTTCCAGCTGTCGTTGTTCTTGGAAGCGGGATGGCGGTCAGCGTTGCTCCCCTCACTACCTTGGTGATGGGTTCCGTGGCGCGCGACTGGGCCGGAGTAGCCTCCGGAATCAATAATGCCGTTTCGCGAACCGCGGGCCTGCTCGCGATTGCCGTTCTCGGAATAGTGATCCTGCAGAGCTTCGAAGAGTCTCTTGATCGTCGCCTTGCCGGTCTCGGAGTTACCCCTACCGTGCAGCAATCTCTCAATGCTCAACGCAGCAGGCTTGCCGGCGTCCAACTCCCCGAATCGATTCCGCCGGCGGAGCGAGTGCTGGTGAGAGAGGCGATCGATCGTTCCTTCGTGGATGGCTTTCGCCGCGTCATGTTAACGGGCGCTGCGCTTGCTTTCGGAAGCGGAGTCGCCGCTTTGCTCTTCATTCGCAGGAATCCGGCAACCTCTCTTAACGGCTAAGAGATCGAAGCTGATCCGAATCTTCCGTTGTCAGTTTGCCGTCCCCAGTTATCGTCCGCCCGAATGAAATTTTCCGTTACTCGTATTTTGTTTTTGCTCCTCGTCTCGCCCATTTCGGTCCTGGCCGGAAACAGCGTCGTAAACCTATCGCACTACGATTTGATGCGGGTCGATTTCGAAGGCATAAAACGGGAAGGCGTCGTCGCCGTTATTCATGAGGCGACTTATCCGCGCTTCGATCGCGATTCGTATTACGGCGCGCGGCAAAACGCGGCGACGCGCGCCGGCCTCCTCTGGGGCGCTTATCATTTCGGCGACGCGACGGATCCCATCCGGCAAGCCGAACATTTTCTAAGCGTGGTGGAATCGAATTGGCGGGGACCGGCGATCCAGCCAAGCGGCGTTCTGCTCGTCCTCGATTTCGAAAAGAACGGACATTATCCCGGCGGCACGATGCGCGTCGATCAGGCCGCGCGATTCGTCCAGCGAATCAAGCAGCGGACCGGAAAGTATCCGGGCGTTTACGGGAGCGAGAATCGGCTCCGGGCCGTGATGAACGATCCGAAAGTGAGTCCGGTCGATAGGCGGACGCTGGGGAATTGCTGGTTGTGGATCGCAAATTATCACTACCAACCGACGGCCAACCCGCCGTGGAGCAACTGGCGCCTGTGGCAATATACCGGCGATGGCAAATGCGATCTGCGGCCGCGCTCCGCGTATCCGATCAAGGTCGCCAACATTGCGAGAGCCGAGCGTAATATTTTCCGCGGCAGCAACGAATCACTCGCCGCTTGGTGGCAGGACCATGCCTGGCAGCCGGCGGAGTAAGGCCGAGCCTAGTTGCGGGCCGATCGCATGTGTGTCGCGGTTCGGTCGCGCAGAACGGCGAGAATCTCCGCGATCGTGCTGACCGCGATTTCCGCCGGCGAGTCCGCGCCGATGTCCAGCCCGAGCGGCGCGTAAACGCGTGACAATTTTTCCTCTGAAACCCCGCTTTGGCGCAGATGATCGAAAACGTGCCGCACTTTTCGCCTGCTTCCGATCATTCCAAGGTAGCCCGCGCCAGTTTGCTCGACGGCTGCGGCCAGCGCGTGGCGATCGATTTCGTGATTGCGGCTTACCAGGACGAGCGCTTCGTCGCTTTGCCATTGATGCGACGCGATGAATTCCACCGGCGACAAATCGGAGACGCGCGCGACAGCAGCCGGCAGATCAGCGAGCAACTCGACCCGATCATCGATCACACTGACGTAAAGGCTGCATTCGTTCGCCAGCTTCGCGATCGCCTGCGCGCAATGGCCAGCGCCGACAAGGTATAACGCTTCACGGACCGCCTGTGGCTCAATGAAGACCGTGACATCGCCGCCGCAGATCGCTCCAAAGGAATCAGTCGAGCCCTCGCGGAGCGGATAAGTTTTGAGCAGGGGCTTCTTCTCCCGCATGCTCGCCTGCGCGTCGGCGATGACCAGCGATTCGAACTTCCCTCCGCCGATCGTTCCACTGGTTGTGCCATCGGCGTAAACGAACATTTTCGATCCGGCGGCGCGTGGCACGGATCCGGTCGTGGCCGCGACTGTAACGACCGCGAAAGGCTTTCGGGCTTCTCGCGCCGCGATCAATTCGTCGACGAGCGCATCAGTCATCGCGCGTCACGGTTGCCTGGATATCGCCATGCGGTTCATCGGTCGGAACGAAAACGTCGTTCTTATTCTCGAGGCCGAACGGCGCCAGGTTGATGAGCAGGCAATGCTTGTTAGGCATCGCGAGATCGAGTTTCGAGATTTCAGAACAAACGCCCAGCGCCGCTTCACCCATCTGGAACAAGGTCGTTTGCGCGGACGGACTGTAGCTGTTCGCGAATATTCTTAGCATCGCGCTCAGAATGGCTTCATTGGCGCGGCCGTAATGATCCGGCTGATCTTTGAACGTCCACGTCGCGCTGAAGGAGGTCGCAAGAATCCGGTCGGCGGTCTCGGGCAGCGTCGTGAATTCATCCTTGGGATAGTTTTCGAATCCGGACCCACTCGATTTCAGAATGACAAGATTGCGAATTCCCGATCGGATCGTCTTCGTGGCGTCGCTGCAATTTACGCTGGTAAACATTCGGGCTTCACTTCCAGCTGCAAAAGAATGCGGATGCGGCTGACCGTTGACGATCAGGCGTTTCCAAGGACGCTCCAAGATCTCGATTTCCGCCTCGTCCACCTGTTCGTAACGCGTCAAAAAATGTTCGCCGAGGATGAGCCCGAACCGCTCGATTTCCTCACCAAGATGCTGTTTGGCGAAGACGTTGATCGTGTTCTTGATCGTGTCGGTCGCCACCACCTTGGTGTTGTCGCCCCCGGTGTAAGACGACGCGAAATCGCCCTTCAGGAAAGCCGCGACTTCGACATCCTTAAGGATGTGGAGAGGTCCATCGCGCAGAATCTTCATCACCCGGACGCGCGCTTTGCCGTAACGATGGGCGGTCAGTTTCGCCATTGCGCCTTACGGTTAATTCATTTACTGCGATAACGCGATGCCAAAGCTCGCGGAGTTGAATGCGCTCGATCGCGCGGAGTTCACCCGCGTGGTCGGCCCGGTTTTCGAGCATTCCCCGTGGGTCGCCGCGCGCACCGAGGCGCAACGTCCCTTCCCATCGCGCGAGGCGCTGCAGGCCGCGCTCGTGGCCACCGTCCAGAAAGCGAGCGACGAGGAAAAATTAGCGCTCATCCGCGCGCACCCGGATTTGATCGGCGACGCTCACCTCACCGCCGCGTCGCAAGCCGAACAAGCCAGCGCCGGTCTCTATGATGCCACGGCCGAGGAAGCGAAACAGTTTCGTGAATTCAACCGCCAATATCGGGAGCGCTTCGGATTTCCCTTCGTAATCTGCGCGCGATTGAATAAGAAAGAGGCGATAGCCGCTGCGTTTCCGGTCCGTCTCCAGAATTCGAGAAAAGAGGAAATTGAAACCGCCTTGCAGGAAATCTCTAAAATTGCCGAACTGCGTTTACGCGACCTTATCCAATGAATAGCCTGACGACTCACGTCCTCGATACGACGCGTGGCTGTCCCGCCGTGGGAATGAAAATCGAGCTCTGGTCGCTCGATCAATCGAAGCTGCTCAAAACCGTCGAGACGAATTCGGATGGCCGCACGGAGGTTCCGTTGCTCGCGGGCAGCGAAATGACGACCGGAAATTACGAGCTCGTTTTCCACGTCGGCGATTATTTTGGCGAACGGCGCTTTCTCGACCGGGTTCCCGTCCGCTTCGTTATCTCCGACGCGGCAGCGAAGCATCACGTTCCGCTGCTCGTTTCTCCATGGGCCTACAGCACCTATCGCGGCAGTTAGATGAGCGCGGCTGATCCAGCAGTAGCGGCGCCGGCCGGTCTTGTTGATCTGGCAGCTGCCCGCGTCGGAGGCGCGGCCATTCTCGCTAACGATGAGTTCTTCGCGGAGAAGGAGAACCTCCTGAAGCCCGGCCGGGGAATCTTCATTCCGGATAAGTACACCGATCGCGGCAAATGGATGGATGGATGGGAGACCCGCCGCCGCCGCATCCCGGGGCATGATTGGTGTGTCGTTCAGTTGGGATTGCGCGGCATCATCAAACAGGTCGACATCGATACGAACCATTTTTTGGGCAATCACCCTCCCTTCGCCTCGCTCGACGCGCTCTGCCTAACGAATGGATTTCCAAGCGACGCAGCCGCGGTCGAGGCGCTTTCCTGGACGCCGATTCTTAAGCAATCTCCCTTGAACCCGGGATCGCAAAATCTGTTTACGATTCCGAACGACCAGACCTGGACCCATGTCCGGCTGAATATCATCCCGGACGGTGGCGTCGCCCGCCTGCGCATCTACGGCACTGTCGTTCCCGACTGGAGCAACCTGAAGCCCGGCGAGCTCGTCGATCTCGCCGCGGTCGAAAATGGAGGAGTACCTCTGGCGTGCAGCGATATGTTTTTCAGTTCGATGAACAATCTGATCATGCCGGGTCGTTCGGAGAACATGGGCGACGGATGGGAAACGAAACGCCGGCGCGGTCCCGGATACGATTGGATCATCCTGAAGCTCGGTCTCCCGGGAACGATTCGAAAAATCGAAGTCAACACCAACCATTTCAAGGGAAACTACCCCGACGCCTGCTCGATCGAAGGATGCGCCGCGCCCGGTGCTTCGACCGACGAGCTAACGGGTCCAGGAACGCGCTGGAATGAGATCCTTCCGATGACCAAACTGAAAGCGCACACGCGGCATTTCTTCGAGAAGGAACTTACTTCCATCGACGAGTGCACCCACCTCCGGTTGAACATTTACCCCGACGGTGGAGTAAGCCGATTACGCGCGTGGGGAACGCCTTCCTTGCGCAGCGCATGAGTGATTTCGATTTGCTCGTGCGGAGCGAGCAAGACATCGGAATTAGCGAAGGCAAGATCGTCGCTCTGGCGGAGAACCTGTCCGGTTCGGCGAAGTCGGAAATCGATGCACGCGATCTGACCATTTTCCCCGGCGTCATCGACGCGCATGTTCATTTCAACGAACCGGGGCGCACCGATTGGGAGGGTTTCGCCACCGGTTCGCGGGCGGCGGCAGCCGGCGGGACCACCACCGTCTTCGAGATGCCGCTCAACGCGCATCCACCCACGACAAATCGAGAGAACTTCGATCTAAAACGCGCCGCGGCAGAGGCGAGCTCGCTCGTGGATTTTGGGCTGTGGGGTGGACTTGTTCCGGGCAACCTGTCGGACCTCGAAGCGCTGCGCGATTGCGGAGTCGTCGGCGTGAAGGCCTTCATGTGCAACAGCGGCATCGGAGACTTCGGGCACGTTGACGAGAAAACGTTGCGCGCCGGAATGAAGCGCGCCGCGGAGCTCGATCTTCTCGTCGCCGTCCACGCCGAGTCGGAAGAAATGACCAGCGCATTGACCGGAGCCGCGCGCGCCGCGGGCAAAAAAGGAATTCGTGATTATCTCAACTCGAGACCTATCGCCGCGGAGCTCGGGGCAATCCGCGTCGCGATCGAGCTCGCCTCAGAAACCGGCTGCCGGTTGCACATCGTGCATGTGAGTTGCGGGAGCGGCGTTGCTCTTGTCGCCGAAGCGCGGGCACGCGGGATCGATGTGACCTGCGAAACTTGTCCGCACTATCTCGTGTTGACCGAGGACGACATGGAACAGCTCGGCGCGGTCGCGAAATGCGCGCCGCCGCTTCGCTCGAGCAGCGATCAAAGTCAGCTCCACCACCGGCTTGGTGACATCACCACGATTGGCTCGGATCATTCGCCGTCGCCGCCGGAAATGAAACGAAGCGACAACTTCTTCGATGTCTGGGGAGGCATTTCCGGCTGTCAGCATCTCCTGGCGTTGCTGCTCGATGCCGACGTTTCGCAGGACGAGATTGCTCGCCTAACGAGTGGAGACGTCGCCTCGCGCTTTCGGGTGCCGGCGAAAAGCGCGATCGCTCTCGGCAAGGATGCGGACTTCACGCTCGTTGATCTTAAAGCGCAGGAAGTCGTCACAGCGGAATCACTTCATTACCGCCGCCAGCAGAGCCCGTACGTCGGACGCAGCCTCCACAGCCGCGTCCGCCGGACATTTTTGCGCGGACAAACGATCTTCGAGAATGGTAAGTTCGCGACTCCGCCGATGGGCAGATTCGTGCGGCCGAATTTATCGTGATGCAGAAGACCAGTTTTCAACCCGACGAGTTTGAGAAGATCAGCGCCGCCTTGAGTAATGCGAACAAGGCGTTCATGCGCCATTACCCGGGCGAATCGAACCGCCGCCAGGCGGTGCACACCGTCTATGGCGGCGCGCATTTGTTTAAGGCCGATTCGCCACAAAAACTTGGCGCGGTTGCCTTGCGATCGCTCCAGGAGTACGCGCCCGATGCGAAGAGCCTGGCCGACGTTCTCGGAACAGCTGGAGACCACGCGCTCGCGCAAAAAGTTTATGATCGCGTGGTCGAAAAACTGCGACGCGAACCGATCGAAGATTTCCGGCTCGATTTCGAAGATGGCTACGGCAATCGGCCGGATGCGGAGGAAGATGGCCACGCGGCTTCGAGCGCGGCACAAGTCGCGCGCGGCCTGAAAGAGAATTGGCTTCCGCCCTTCATCGGCATCCGCATCAAACCGCTCAGCGAAGATCTGCGCGTCCGCAGTATTCGCACGCTCGACATCTTCATCACCGCACTCCTCTCTGAAACGGGCGGCAAGTTGCCGGAGAATTTCGTCATCACCGTGCCCAAGGTCCAGTTGCCGGAGCAGGTCGCCGCGGCAGCCCGGTTTTTCGAGATTCTCGAGCAACGAAACGGTTTGCCGGCAGGCGCGCTCAAGATCGAGCCGATGATCGAAACGCCGCAGGCCATCATCAATCAACGCGGTGAGATCGCCCTCGGCTCGCTTGTCGACGCGGCGAATGGCCGCTGCCGCAGCGTCCACTTCGGCGTCTACGACTACACCGCTTCCGCCGGAATCACGGCCGCGTATCAAACGATGGGCCATCCCTCGTGCGATTTCGCGCGACAAGTGATGCTGGTTTCGCTCGCCGGCACCGGCATTCATCTTTCCGACGGCGCCACGAACATTCTCCCGACGGGTCCGCATCGGTCGAGCGAAGGCAAGCCACTGACGGACGAGCAGCTGCGGCAAAATCGCGAGAGCGTTCACGGCGCCTGGCGCCTTGGGTTCGACGACAACATGCATTCGCTGCGCACTGGTTTTTATCAGGGCTGGGACCTGCACCCGGCGCAATTCGTCACTCGTTACGCCGCGGTCTATTCGTTCTTCCTCGATGGCCTGACGAGCGCTTCCGGTCGCTTGAAAACTTTTGTCGAGAAAGCCGCACTAGCTTCGCTCTTCGGCGACGTCTTCGATGACGCCGCCACCGGGCAGGGCCTGCTCAATTTTTTCCTGCGCGGAATCGCCTGCGGCGCCATCACCGAAGAAGAGGCGCTCGCCACGGGTCTCTCGCTTGATGAATTGCGTTCCCGTTCCTTCCTGAA
>JBEEHU010000087.1:0-6809 GCA_041167565.1 Verrucomicrobiota bacterium
AGCGGCGACAACCTAAACGGCACTTTCATCCTGGAAGAAAGCGGGAAAACGGTCGCGACGTTCGACGAGTTAAACGCACAATATGCCGCGCTGAGGGGGACAAAGAGACTGGCGAATGCGGAATTCCGCGTCGCGAGCGCCAGCTATTTCGCAAGCATGAAGATTCCGCTGATTCGCGGACGGCTCTTCCAGGAATCCGACGGCGCTGACTCGCCGCACGTCGCGCTGATCAACCGGACCCTCGCCCGGTCGACCTGGCCTAACGAGGACCCGATCGGCCGGCAATTGCAATTCGGCGGGATGGATGGCGATCTGCATTTGCTGCATATCATCGGCGTGGTGGACGATGTGCGGGACGAAAGCCTGGACTTGGCGCCGCGCCCGATGGTTTACGTAAACTATCTGCAACGACCGCGCCACGCCTCGTCGTTCGAGATTGTGCTCCGGGGCCACGGCGATCCGGCGAGCTTGATCGCTGCGATGCGCCGGGAGGCCCGTGCGCTGAACCCGGAAATGCCGACGGATTTTCGGACGCTTGCACAGCTGGTCTCTGCGTCGCTCGACAACCGGCGCTTCAGCATGACGATGCTCGGCCTCTTTTCCGGCGCGGCGCTCGCGCTCGCGATGGTGGGGCTGTACGGGATCATGTCTTACATCACCTCGGAGCGGACGAAGGAGATTGGCATTCGCATGGCGCTCGGCGCGCAACGGCTCGATATGCTTCGAATGATTTTGCGGCAAAGCCTTACCCTGGTGTTGGCAGGAGTAGCACTCGGAATTTTCGCCTCGATCGGTTTGACACGTTTGCTCGCCACGATGCTTTACGGAGTGCAGGCGACCGACGTCTTAACATACACGAGCGTCGTCGGAGTCCTCGCCATCGCGGCCGCTCTCGCCAGCTACATTCCAGCGCGCCGCGCCATGAAAGTCGATCCGATGGTCGCGCTGCGATATGAATAAGCTGGCGGTTGGGATCTCACTCCTGTTCTGCGTGCATAGCGTTGCTGCCGTCGAAGTCCTGGAAGAAATCGTCGAGCAAAAATACACCGTCCAGCCCAACGCAACTCTCAGCATTTCCAACACGGATGGATCGATCCGAATCTACGGCAGCGAGGGTGCGGAAATTTCCATCCAGGCGATCAAGAAAGCGTACACGGCCGAGCGCTTGAAAGGAATCGTGGTCGACGTGAAAGCCGCCGGCAACAGCATTACCATCAACACGACTTTCCCGCCGAGGAAGAACGCCGTCAGCGATCGCTCGGGGACCGTCGATTACATTCTGGTCGTGCCGCACACGATCAAGGTTACGCAGCTCGACTTGGTAAACGGCGAGGTGTTAGTCGAGGGATTGCGCGGAGGAAGCGCCACCGCCCACTTGATCAATGGCTGGCTGGCCGGGCACAATTGTTTTGCTGACCTCGACCTTACCGTTGGGACCGGGCGTCTGGACGTCGCTTATGACTGGTGGGAGAACCACAAATTCTCGGTGAAAGCTTCGAGCACACGAGGGTCTATTCGCGCGTTTCTTCCCAGCGATTCGTCGGTGATCCTAAATGCGAACACCCTCACCGGCCGAATCGCCAACGGTTTCGATCTTAAGAAGACCACCACAAGTGATGTCATTCATTCCGTGAACACGGTCATAGGTCCGGACGCCGAGGCGGTCATCGAATTGAAGGCCGAGGACGGAAATATCCGGATCGATAAAAGCTACTGAAACTGGAGCCGGCACGTTCACGTGCCGTTGGCGGAGAGCGAGTTCAATCTCAACGACCGCCTGAGGGCAGGCCGTCTCCATCACTTCGTCGTTCGCGCGCTAAGTTCTTCCTGCGCTTTTCGATCCTGCTCGGCCTTCACCAGCAGGCCCAGCCGCCGGTAACATTGTTCCCGTTTGTGCAGCGCCGCCACGGTTTGGTTCATCTCCAGCGCGTGCGAAAATGATTCGATCGCCGAGAGCGTTTCGCCCCGCTCCATTTCCAACTCGCCGCGGTATTGCCACGCCGTGGAAAAATTCGCGTCCAACTCGGTTGCATGCTTGATCTGTTGCAACGCCTCGACGGCGCGGCCGAGTTTGCTCAATGCGTAGCTCGCTTCCGCGCAGGCATTGGCCGACTTCGCGTCGAGTTGAGTTGCATGTTCGGCGTCCTGGAAGGCGAGCGTTGGTTGACCGATTTCGTTCAGTTGCCAGGCCCGCGCGATATAGAGTTCGGCATTATTCCGTTCGGCCGAAATCTCAGAATCAAGCCGGCCCATCGTCTCAAGAAATTCAGGCGTCAGCGTCTCGAGCCGAATCCGGCGATCGACACCCAAACTTTCGCATTCGCCGGCGCGGCCCAGAGCAATGAGAGCCATGGCTTGAAACAGCCTTGGCCGCATCGCCCACGGCCCTGCTTTTCCCGCGGCCTCAGCGTCCTCGAGCGCGAGCTCAAAATCTTCGCAACGCAGAAACATCAGGGCCCGGTCCGCTAACAACCCCGGATCGTTCGGCGTCACCGCGAGGGCGGCATCCAACTCGCGAATTTCCCCGAGGAACTTTTCCATTTGTTCGAAAAGTTTGCCGAACCGCTGAACTTCTGGATCATCAGGCTCGAGTTCCCGCGCGCGTTGCAAATCTTCGAAAGCCTCATGCCAGCGATGGAGCCGGCGGCGACAGAGTGCGCGATTGATCCGGGCTGTCCCGTCATCCTTCACATCGATGAGCGCCGTCCAGGCCGCGTCCTCTTCCGGCCAACGCCGTCGCGCCTGCTCGAGCCGTGCGATTTTTTCCAGTACGCGGATATTTTTCGGATCGATCGCCAGCACCTTGCTCCACGCCTGCAAGGCAGCAGATGGTTCATGTTCCTCCAGCGCCGCGTCGCCGGTGTATTCGTCGAGATTTGTCGATGGCTTTTTAATGACGCGCCGCCATTCTTCGAGGCTTTGCTTTACCGCCGCGAAATCACGCAAACCGAATTGCGCCTGGACCAGCCGGTCCCGCGTCCCTTCGTCCTGCGGTTTGATCTTCAGGACGCGTTGCGCTAGAGCCGCGGCCTTCTCGTAGGAATGCGCGCGTAACGCCTCGCGCAGTTCCGCCCGGAGCGCCTTTTCTTCCCTGGACGCGGCCCGGTTGCATGCCGGCAGCAGCAAAAGCGCAAAGGCAATCAATAACGTCACCACGGCGCGAGCTTGACGCAGGAATGGAAACGGCATTGGCTCAAGGTTCTTCAGCAATCGAAAAGCGAAAATCCAAAATCGAAAATTCCCACCATGCCTTCATTCGATATCGTGTCAGAAGTGGACCCGCAGGAAATTGATAATGCGCTCAATCAGGCGCGCAAGGAACTGGCCACGCGCTTTGATTTCAAGGGGAGCGTGGCCGAGATCGTGGCCGAGAAAGAGAAGATCACGCTTACCGCCGAAGACGCCTCGCGGTTGCGAGGTCTGCGCGAAATTGTCATTGGCAAGCTCAGCAAACGCGGGGTCGATCTGCGCAATGTGGAACAGGTCGAGCCCGCCATTTCACCGCTGGGCCATGCGCGGCAGGAATTGAAGATCCAGCAAGGTCTCGAAGGCGACAAGGCGAAGGAGATCATTCACGCCATCAAAGGGCAGAGCTTCAAAGTGCAAAGCCAACTGCAAGACCGGCAGATCCGTGTCACCGGAAAAAAGCGCGATGATTTGCAGGCGGTGATCGCGTTTGTCCGCAGCCGTGATTTCGGCGTCGCGACGAACTTCAAAAACTTCCGGGACTAGTCTCGTTACCCACCCTGGACTGGCGGCATGATGGAAATCTGTTCGCCTGGCTTCACGACATAATCCCGTCCCACGAACTCGACCCCCGCGGCGACGAGAATACTCTTGTCCCAATCACGAAGCGCCGGCGTGTGCGAATAAAGAAGCTCGAGGAGCTCACTGATCCTGGTTCCCTCGGGGACTTCCAATTCCATCTCCGAAACTCCCGCAAGCTCCCGCAGGCGCGAGAAAAACTGCACGTGCAGCTTCATCTCCGTTCAGGCCGTCGCCGCGATCAAATCTTTCCGCAGCACGCCGATGCACCGCAGGTTGCGGTAACGTTCCATGTAATCCAATCCGTAGCCGACCACGAATTCATCGCCGATCTCGAAGCCGATGTAATCGGCGTCGACTGTGCGCAGACGCGCCTTTTTTTTGTCCAGAAGCACACAAATGCGGACGCTGGCCGGGCCGACGCTTTCGATTTTTTCGCGAATGGTGGCAAGCGTGACGCCGCTGTCGAGAATGTCATCCAGAAGAAGGACATGCCGTCCCGCGATATCCGGCAATGACACCTGGCGGAAAATCAACTCACCGGTTGTCTTCGTTCCGCCGTGGTAACTTGCGACGCTGAGGCAATCCAGTTTCAGGGGCAAAGGAATGCGCCGGAGCAAGTCCGCCATCAGG
This sequence comes from Verrucomicrobiota bacterium, assembly GCA_041167565.1. GTDB lineage: Bacteria > Verrucomicrobiota > Verrucomicrobiia > Chthoniobacterales > UBA10450 > AV80. The sequence continues at coordinate 4,399 of JBEEHU010000087.1, forward strand.
ATCACGCTGCCGTTCAGAATGGCGATGACGGTCAGTTCGCGATCCCGATAATCCTCGGAGATCTTCGCCGCCAGTTCGTCGAGCCGGCAATGAATCGTGGCTTCGTCAAAAAGAATCCGCTCGAGGTCGCCGTACATCGTTTCCTCGACTATCAGCCATCATTTCCCGCTGCGAAGCAAAAACTTCCGATTGATTGCGCACGGAGGCCGCATCGCTAGCGTCGAGAGATGTCCCTGCGCGTGCAGAGCGAACGGCTCACGGTTTCGACGAAAGGCAAAGGCACCTACGAGATCACGGATCAAATCCAGGAGCTCGTCACTCGGAGCGACATTGCTCTGGGCACCGTGACAATTTTTGTTCAACACACGAGTTGCAGCCTCGTCATCATGGAGAACGCCGCGCCGGCCGCGCGCCGCGATTTAGAAAAGTTTTTCGAGCAGTTGGTGCCGGAGGCCGCGGACTACGAGCACGACGATGAAGGACCGGACGACAGCACCTCACACATTCGCATGGCGCTCACGCGGACGAGCGAAGTGATTCCCATCGCGGAGTCGCGCATGCAGCTCGGAACGTGGCAGGGGATTTTTGTGTTCGAACACCGGCGCGCGTCGCACAAGCGCAATATCGTAGTCACCGTGATGGGGCGCTAGCCGGGCGAGCCGACGATGGGAGCAGATCTGAAAATCGGCCAGCCGAAATGGCGCATCAAGGCGCCAATATCTATCGGCATCGGCCTTGCGGTCATTACCTTCGGCATTTTCGCCCAAACTTTTGCGTTCAAATTTCTAAATTTCGACGACGACCTGTACATTAGTGAGAATCCCCGGCTAAAGCAGGGTCTGAGCGCCAACGGAATTACCTGGGCCTTCACCGCCAATCTGGCGAAGGCCGATCCGAACGCGGAGTACTGGGAACCGCTCACTCTGGTGACCCGATTGGCGGACGTGCAGTTCAGCGGCGTCGATGCCGGGGCGCATCATCGGACCAATCTGCTGCTGCATCTGGCCGCGGGTCTCGTCCTCTTCGGCGCCTTGCGCGCACTGCTTCACTCGGACATTCGCAGTGGCCTGATCGCGGCGCTGTTCCTCATTCATCCGCTGCATGTGGAACCGGTCGCATGGCTCTCGGCCCGGAAAGACATCCTGAACGGCTTGTTCTTCTTCGGAACGATCTGGGCTTACGCGCACTATGCGGCCCGGCCCAGTCGTCGCCGCTTTGCGCTCGTTTTGCTCATTTTCCTCTGCGCGAATATGGCGAAACCAATGGCGGTATCGCTCCCGTTTGTGTTGCTCCTCCTCGACTTTTGGCCGCTCGGGCGCCTTCGCTGGCCTTTGCACGCTCAAGCCGCTCGGCGGCTCCTTATCGAGAAAGTGCCGCTGATCCTCATCGCGGTTGTGATTGCAATCCTGGCGGTCATCGATCAACAGCGACTCGGCGGGATCGGCGATAACGTGCTCTATCCGCTGTCCGTCCGGGTGGGCACCGCTGCGATTGGCTACTGCGCCTATTTGGTCCAGACCTTTGTGCCGGCGAATCTCGCCATTCTTTATCCGCATCCCGGCGCCGATTTGAATTGGTTCCTCGCAGCGACAAGCGCGGCCTGTCTCCTCCTCATCACGGCGCTCTGTCTTCTAAATGCGAAACGCCGGCCCTGGTTACTCGTGGGGTGGTTCTGGTTTATTGTCGTCGTCCTGCCTGTCTCCGGAATCGTGCAAATCGGCGAGATGGCCCGCGCGGACCGTTACACCTATGTCTCGCTCACTGGGATTTTTCTCCTCTGTGTTCAGCAGTTTTCCGAGTGGCTTGCTGACCCGATTTTCCGGAGCGCGCGGCGGCGAACCTCAGGCGTTGCTCTCTTCATCTGTCTAATCCTGGGCACGCTTACGCTCGTATCGTGGAAGCAAACAAAAACGTGGTATGATAGCATTTCTGTTTTTCAACATGCCCTCGCGGTGACCAGCGACAACTACATCGCGGAGGCGAATCTCGGGTCGGCTTTATTCGATGCGGGACGCAAGGCAGAAGGGCTCGTCCATTATAACGAAGCGGTCCGGCTGCATGCGCCCGCTTTGGAACACCATCGACAGACAGCGATGGAAGCCGAGCGCCGCGATCAGCTCCCGATCGCCATCCACCATTATGGCAAAGTGCTGACGCTCATTCCCTGGGATGCCGAAGTGCATCAACGGCTCGGTTCCGTTCTGCTGCGAAATGGCGATTACGCAAAGGCGCTCGTGCAATACAACGAAGCCTTGCGCTATGATCGGAATGCAATTCCGCCGCGGCTCGGCATTGCCAGAGTTCTGATTGCGCAGCAGAGGTTCGCCGAGGCTCGTGGGCTGCTGGAGGCAATTTTGCGACTCGATGCGCAAAACGAAGAGGCCAATGCTCTCCTTCGGACGTTGCCATCC
>JBEEHU010000088.1:0-26387 GCA_041167565.1 Verrucomicrobiota bacterium
GTCTGACGAACCGCTGGTGTTCCAGTTGTCGTGTCAACGGCAGTGCTGGGTAGCTATGTTCGGAAAGGATAAGCGCTGAAAGCATCTAAGCGCCAAGCCTATCCCAAGATGAGTTCTCCCTGAAGAGTCGTGGTAGACCACCACGTTGATAGGTTACTGGTGTAAGCGTAGTAATACGTTCAGCTAAGTAATACTAATAACTCGTTCGGCTTGGTCATTTACTTTTCAATTAACCCGTCGTCCCGCGCAAGCGGGACGGCGGCAAATTGAGAGGAATGACTCTAAATAATTAATTAAAACGAAGCTCCTAAATGCGGAACACTTCCTGTATGTAGATCTCAGAGAATCAGTTGTTCTTTGGAGAGAAAATGGCGCGGTAAAACGCGCGCGACAGCGTCACCAGAGACGCCGCCGCCGGCGACAGCTCGATGCGAAGCATCGATATGCCCGTCCGGCATCGGACCTCTGGTGATCCTAGCGCAGTGGCACCACCCGTTCCCATTCCGAACACGGAAGTGAAACGCTGCAGCCCCGATGGTAGTGCGACGATAGGTTGTGCGAGAGTAGGACGTCGCCAGAACTAAACACCCGCTCCCGGGAAACCAGGAGCGGGTGTTTTGCTTTTGCGCAACAACCGGAACCGGCTCTGGGAAAATCGAAGCGCCGCCGCCGCAAAATACTTCACCCCGATCAGATTAGAATCTGACGCAAACTCGCCTCGTCGAGCGCCGCCACGGCCATCGTGCTCGCGCGTCCCCGCAATGAGACCAGATGCAGCGGCATCGACATGGATATCTCCGCGACCCTCAGCGTCTCCACCGATACGACCAGCGGCTTGCCGAGTTCCTTCGTAGTGCCCTCCAGCCGCGCCGTCGTATTCACTGAATCGCCCAACGCGGAAAGGATCGGCGTCTTTGGTGGACCCATCCGGCCCACGATCGCTTCACCGGTGTGAATGCCGACGCCGATGGCAAGCGGTGCTTCCAGTTCGCCGGCGAGCCGATCGTTCATGCTCTGGAGGTTCTCGAACATCGTCAGCGCGCACTGCAACGCTGCTCGCGCGCCCTTCGCGTGCTCTCCATCTAACCCGAAGAGCGCCATCAGGCCGTCGCCGGTGAAATTGGAATAATATCCACCCGACTTTTCCACCGCCTCCGCCAACGCCGCAAACAAAGAGTTCAACAAGAAGATGACGTCGTAGGGCAATCGCGTCTCCGCTAGCGAGGTGGAGCCACGAATATCGACAAACAGAATGGTAACCTCTCGCTCTTCGCCGAACTCCCGGCCACCAGCGTGTTGGGTTGCCATCACCAGACTCGGATGCAGAAGCGGCTCCACCGTTACGTTAATTTTCGGCCGCAGTTGACACGCCAGGCGCACGTCGCTCGGCGCGCCAATGCGCCGGAGAGCGGCGGCTTCGATTGCCCCCGGTTCGGGTAACTCTCCGGCGGCTTCCGCCATGAGCACCCGGCAAGTCGTGCAGCGCGCGCGACCGCCGCATACTGACATGTGGGCGCGCCGCGCCATTCGGCTCACCTCGAGCACGGACATTCCGATCGGAGCGTCGACCATCATATCATCCGGGTAGGTCACTCTGAAGCGAGCGTGCCGTTGTCGCCAGTTGCGGATTTGGGCGATGGAAAAAACAAGGCCCACGAGGCCGAACCACGATACTCCAGCCCAATTCTTCAGCGCGGCGCGGAGCTTTGCCCGGCGCGCGTCGGCCGGCACACCGCGCGCCTGGATCTCACGCATCCACTGGGGATCGGTTCGCGCATGCGCCGTCATCGTCATCCCGACTTCCGCGAACCCGAGCAGGGCTGCCGTCGGCACCAGCACCAGAGCGACGAGAATGGCTGGAAAAGCCCGCCGATACCAATTGCGGAGCCGCAACCAAAAATGTAAACCCACCGCGAAATGTCCCCAGACCAGCAGCACGAGTGAAACTTGCTTAAGCCGTGTCCAGGGATCGACCCAGAGATTGGCGATCTCGTAGGTGTAATCGATGTCGATGCCGGTAAGGATGCGCGTGCCGCGTGTGTTTAGGATGTGCACAAGCAACAGGTAAGGAATGGTTAGGCCGAGCAGAATCTGGATCGCCTCCCACGCCGGCATGTGATAGTGGCGGCGTCGCATCAGCGCCAAGAGCCCGACCGCCGCATGAGCACCCAGGCTGCCATAGAGCAACACCTGGCCCGGCGGCGAATGCCATAGCGCCATCACCCATGGCCGCACCGCCTCCTGCGCGTTCACTGAAATCAAACCGAGCGCATGGTTCGACAGGTGCATCGTGACGTACAGTCCGATGACCAGCCCGGTCGCTGATCGCACATCGGCGAGCGTCGGTCTTCGCATCACTCCGGACGGTCTAACACGATGGCTGTGCACCGAACAGTCAAATTGCGCACGGCGCGGCATCGACGATCAGTTTCGTCATCAGCAACCGGCGCAATCGCGGCGGAACCAACAGGACAAGGCTCTTACCAAAGGGCTGTCCCCATGAGAATGCGACGTAGCTCGTCGCGAGCGCCAATTCCTAGCCACCACCGGGTTGAGTGCGGGGCGATCGTGGGGTACAGGAAGAATCCCGTTACAGAAAGGCCCTTATGCTCATCAGCAACAAAGTCATCGATGCCATCAACGAACAAATCGGATATGAATTCAGCGCCTCAATGCAATACGTCGCAATTGCGGCGCATTTCGCGGCGGATGCGCTTCCGCAATTGTCCCAGCATTTCTTCCGGCAGGCGGAGGAGGAAAACGAACATGCGATGCGGTTCATCAAGTATGTCGTGGACGCCGGCGGGCGGGTGGTGATTCCAGCGATTGATGCACCTCAGGCGAACTTCAAGACGGCGGAGGCGGCGATCAAGCTTTCGCTCGACCAGGAAGTGAAGGTCACCCATCAGATCAACGCCCTCGTGGAGCTGGCGCGATCAGAGAATGACTATATCACGATCAATTTTCTCCAGTGGTTTCTGACCGAGCAATTGGAAGAAGTTTCTTCGATGGATAATCTCCTGAAAATTGTCCAGCGCGGCGCGGACAATCTCTTGCAGGTGGAGGAATACCTCGCGCGGGTGGGATTGAAGCCGATGTCGGGGCCGTCGAAGGAGTAATGCGCTTTGGCTGACTGCCGCTGGTGACAGCGGCAGCTACAACGGCTTTTTCCTGGCGAGACGTTTCACCGCGGCGCGGCGCCGGGCAAATTCGTTGAACGGCAGGGCCGGCGAGCCCATGACTTTTGCGTCGTCGGGGACATCTGCGAGCACGGCGCTTTTCGCGGCGACCTGAACCCGGTGGCCGATCTTGAGATGACCGGAGAAGCCACTTTGCCCGGCGACGGAAACATAATCACCCAACTCCGTGGAACCGGCGATGCCGACCTGCGAGACGATCAGGCAATGCTTCCCGACTTTCACGTTGTGCCCGATCTGGACCAGGTTATCGATCTTCGTCCCCTCGCCTATCACCGTCTCGCCCAAGGCAGCGCGGTCAATTGTTGTGCCGGCCCCAATCTCGACGTCATCCTCGATCCGGACAATCCCGATCTGCGGGATCTTGTGATGCTTGCCATCATGCATCGCAAAACCGTAGCCGTCCGAGCCGATGACGACGCCCGCGTGGATAATACAGCGGCGGCCGATTCGCGTGCCATCGTAGATGACCACATTCGGATAAACGATGCAGTCATCCCCGATCGATGAGCCGGCTTCAATCGACGCGCCCTGAAAAATCGTGACGTTGTTTCCGATCACAACATTCTCTCCGATCGTGGCGAAGTGCCCGACTGCTACGTTCGTTCCGAGTTTGGCGCTCGAGGCGATGCTCGCTTTCGGCGAGATGCCTTTCGGCATGGGTCGCGCTCCAAACCAGCGCGTCATGATCCGCGCGATCGCGAAGTAAGGATCGTCAACGCGGATCCAACGATCATTTTCACCGTCAAGATTTTTCGGAACCAGAATGGCGCCCGCATTTGTTTGAGCCAACTGGGACGCGTATTTGCGATTGCTGAGAAAGCTGAGCTGGTCCGCAGTCGCGTCGGTGAGCGGCGCGACGGTGGTGACCAGAAGGTCACGCGTCCCCGCATAATGACCGCCGACGAAATCGACGATTTCTCCCAGCGACACAGACGGCATGGCTCAGAGTGTATCTGATTGCCGGGAGGAATAAAGGCTACTCGGCGGCAACAGCCTCAGCGGGGACTTCTACCGGCGACGGATCGGGCGGCGTAACATCCACCGGTGCGGGCTCTATCGAAATGATCGCGAAGCGCCGCGCTTGTTCGCTATCGCTCAGCGTAACGACTTCCCCGATCTTGTGTCCCAGCAACGACTGACCGATGGCTGTCTGGTAAGAAATGATGTTGCGATCCGGATCGCCATCCCAGGCACCGAGCACCGTGTACACTTCTTCCTCGCGAGAATCTGAGTCGCGTAACGTGACGATCGTTCCGATGGAAACCTGCGTCGTATCGGGGCTTTCGAAGGCAGTTCCGCGAGCATTGTGAAGAGCGGTTTCCAGTTCCGACTTGCGCCGCATCAGCACGGCCTGCATTTCCTTCGCGGCTTTGAATTCAAAATTTTCGCGCAGATCACCATAAGAGCGAGCGACGCCGATCTCTTTGCTGTTCTCCGGAATCTTCTTGTTCACGAGCTCCTCATATTCCGCTTTGCGCTTGTCGAGACTGCTCCAGGAAACAACCAGCGCCGCGCTCTTCTCTTCCTTCTGCTCGCCGGTGATGACGCTTTCCAGTTCCGGATAAAGCTTGATGATCCGAGCGAGCAGCGAGCGTTTGGTGAGCTCATCAAACACCGGGGTCAACATTAGCCGCCGCATCGCATCGCGCGCCACGCCGGGCTCGGCGCCGGCAAACATATCGGGAATCAATTCGCGATCATCGAGCAACAAATCGCGCAGCTTACTTCCCCGGCTGTTCTCGTTGTGCTGGTCGCGCTCGAGCGCCGATAAAATTGCACCCAACAGATCGGGCGTGATCAATCCGCGCCATTCGCCCGCACGTTCCTTGCAAAGCCAGACCAGCGCTTCGCTCGTGACGGAATGCTCGCGGATACCGCGCTGAAGAAACGCGTGGAGCTCGGCTTGAGCGCCGGCCTCGGCAAAAACCCGCGGAATTTGCAAGACAGCCCGCGCGTGATGGCTCTGCATCAATTGCAGGGCGCGCACCGTCCAGCCCGGGCCCAGGGCCGCCGGCAAAGCGTGCAAGATGCGCCGCTCCTTGCCTGCAGGCACCTTCGGCAGAATCGTGATCAGCCGCGTTTCCTCCTCGGCGATCAAGCGAACCAAAGTCAGATCGGGATTCGTGCTTTTGAGCTGCGGACAGCGCTCGATCAAATCATCGCGCGCCATGACCAGCTCGAAAACAAGCGCGGGATTCAGCCGCTGGTTTCGCGCCGCCGCTTCTTCGATTCTTTCGATGATCGGCTGCAATTGCGTCTCCGGTTTGGCGAATTCGGTGTGGAATTTGATAATCTGATCGAGCGCCGCCGCCTGCTCTTTCGGCTGGCGCGCCTGATTGAAAAACACGATCAACTCATCGGCGCGCGAGACTTTCTCTCCGCGTAATTGGATTGGCTCGTTTTTCTTGGTCGGGATGAGGAAGTAGCCCTCCTTGTTCAGGAGTTTCTTGGTCGAATCCCACCAGCGCTTCCATTCCGGCTCGCTGAAGATATCGCCAAGCATCAACTGGCTGATCTGCGCCACCGTCGCCGAGCCGCCGAGGCTCTCGAGAATATTTCGCATGAGCGCCGTCGGATCTTTTTTGACCAGCTCCTTGACCCCCTTCAGGTCATTGGCCTTCTTCGCCAGAAAGTGCTCCGGCGGAATGACGATCAGGTTTTCCGCGGCATAGGAGAGCTGCATGGGATGCGCCTTCTTTCCCGGGAAATTTATCAGGATTTGGTTGAGAAGAAGATTCCATTCAGCCACGCGGCCGAACCCCCAGCTCTTATGGAGACAGAACGTGCCGGGCGTGAGCTTCTCGAGTTGATCTCCCTGGCGCGCGGTGAGCTTTCCTGATTCGACCAGCTTTTCTAATTCGGCATCCATGCGGTCGAACAAGCTACGTTGAACGTTTCGGTGCGCGAGCGAAAACTGGATGCGGCGAGCCATTTACACTTGTCGCTCATCGAGTGCAAACCGCGGTTTACCGTTGCGGCTGCGGGCGCGGCATGGGACGGTCTGCGCCGTGTCCACGAACATCTGGTTTTGGGTGGCCTTCCACGTGGGCGTCTTCATCGCGCTGGCCGTCGACCTGATCAGTTTCAAGCGGCGCGATCGCGAATTGAGCATGCGCGCCGCCATTCAGCGCAGCCTCATTTGGGTCGCGCTCTCGCTCCTCTTTAACTTCCTGGTTTGGAAATCGAAAGGCGACGAGGCCGGTCTCGATTTCCTGACCGGTTACGTGATCGAGTACTCGCTGAGCGTCGATAACATTTTCGTTTTCGTCCTTATCTTTACCTACTTTCGCGTCCCGCCGCGTTCGCAGCATCGCGTCCTGGTTTGGGGAATTCTCGGGGCGCTCGTGATGCGCGGCGTCATGATCTGGCTGGGCGTGACCCTGGTGGAGCGCTTCCATTTCGTTCTCTACATCTTCGGCGCCTTCCTCGTCCTGACCGGTCTCCGCATGCTTTTCGATCGCGATGCGAAGCTCGATTTCGAGAAAAATTTCTTCATGCGTTTCTGCCGCAAAATGCTGCCCATCACGCGCGAATTTCACGGACGCCGTTTCGTCGTCCGCGTTCGCCCGGCTGGCACAGCTGGTCGCGGCCGGCTCATGTTCACGCCGCTCCTGCTCGTTCTGATTCTGGTCGACGTCATGGACCTTGTCTTCGCGGTCGATTCCATCCCGGCTGTGTTCGCCATCACGACCGATCAATTCATCGTCTATACCTCGAACATCTGCGCCATTCTCGGATTGCGGTCGCTCTACTTCCTGCTTGCGCGCATGGTCGACCGGTTCATTTATCTCAAGACCGGCCTCGCCATCATCCTTGGTTTCGTCGGGACAAAAATGATCCTGGCCGATCATTTCCCGATTCGGAATTGGATCTCGCTCGTGATCATCATCGTTATTCTCGGGATCACGATAACGGTGTCGATGCTCGCCACTCGAAGGCAGGTCCGGATCGCGAACCAAAACTGAAGTTGCTTTGCTCCGTCAAAATGGGTTAGCTGAAATGCGCGTATGAAAAATATGCTCGCCGCTGCGATTATCTTCGGTTTCGCGACCTCTGCTTTCGCCGATATTCAGGACCCGCCCTCTAACGATTACGGCCCGACGCGCAAGCTCGGCCGCGGCGTTTCGAATCTGGTCTTCGGCATTGCGGAATTGCCCGTCACCATTGCGCGGGTCAATCAGCGCGAAGGGAATTCCGCCGCCGCGAGCTATGGTGTCGTGCGCGGATTGGGCCGCAGCTACATGCGTTTTCACGCGGGCCTTTTCGAGATTTTCAGCTTCCCGTTCCCGGTCAATCGCGGCAGCTACTATCCGATTTTGCCGCCTCACATTCCTTATATCCATGCCGGGTATGAAGAATTTCCGCCCGAGCTCGGCAACGAATCAAAGTATCCTTACGTCCGGCATTATTAAGGCCGGCCCTGCCGCCGGTGACGGCGGCAGCTACAAGGAACCATCGAAAGTTGACCTCCGTTCTTGCGGACGTAGTGATTAGGCGATTTTGGAGCAGGCTACGCCAATCCATTCCCTTCGTTTTCGCGCGGCCCTGACCGTTGGCATTCTCACGGTCCTCTATTTTGTCGCGGCCAAGTTCAGCCTGAAGCTCGCGTTTCTTCACGCCAGCGCTTCACCGGTCTGGCCACCCGCCGGAATCGCGCTCGCCGCTTTTCTCGTGATGGGCTACCGCGTCTGGCCCGGGATTTTTGTGGGCGCATTCCTGGTGAACCTCACGACGGCAGGCAATGTTTTCACGTCCGTCGGCATCGCCACCGGCAATACTTTGGAGGCAATTGTCGGCGCGTGGTTGATTCACCGTTTCGCCGACGGCACGCGCGTCTTTGATCGCGCGCAGAATGTTTTTAAATTTTCGATGGTCGTTCTTGTCAGCACGCTTGTTAGCCCCACGATCGGACTCACGAGTCTGGCCCTGGCGGGCTACGCCGATTGGGCGAACTACGGCGCGATCTGGCTGACTTGGTGGCTGGGAGACGCGACGGGCGATTTCATCGTCGCGCCCCTGCTCATTCTTTGGTATGGCGCGTCGGCTCGTCGCTGGGACCGCGCCGGTTTTTTGGAAGTAATCCTGCTTTTCCTGCTCTTGTTCTTTCTCGGCCAGCTCGTCTTCGGCGGCTGGCTCCCGATCGCGTCCCGGAACTATCCAATCGCATTTATCTGCGGTCCCATTGTCATCTGGACCGCCTTTCGGTTCACGCAGCGTGAAACGGCCACCGGCATCTTCATTCTTTCGGCGCTGGCGATCTGGGGCACGCTGCGGGGTTACGGCCCGTTCGCCCTGGAAAGCGGCAATCACTCGCTAGTTATGCTTCAGGCTTCGACTGCCATCTTGATCATCACCGCCATGGCTTTGGCGGCGGGCATGGCCGAACGGCGGCGCGCCGAGGCGGCGATCGAACAACAACGCGCGACGGTTGAGGCCGCGAACCGGACCAAAGATAATTTCCTGGCAATGCTTTCGCATGAGCTGCGCACACCGCTCACGCCGGTTCTCGCCGCTCTCGATGCCTTGAAGACCGAGCGCCAGGCGCCGGCCGAACTCGATGCGACCCTCGCGATGATGCGCAGAAACATCGAGCTGGAAAGTCAGCTCATCGACGACTTGCTCGATCTCACCCGGATCACCAAGGACAAATTGCAATTGCAGTTGGAGTCCGTGAATGCGCATGACGCCATTTCTAATGTGATCGAGATTTGCTCCGCCGAAGCGCGCGCAAAAAAACTGGAGGTGCGGCTCGAGCTGAAGGCGACCGACTTCCGCGTCATGGCTGATCCGGCCAAGTTCCAGCAGATCATCTGGAATCTGTTTAAGAACGCGATCAAGTTCACCGGCGAAAACGGCATCATCACGATATCGTCAGCGAACCATTTGCCGCACATTCTTACCATCGGCGTCGGCGATACTGGGATCGGCATCGAGCCCGAGATCATGGAGCGGATTTTCAACCCGTTCGAGCAGGGCGAGCGATCTTTTCAGCGCCGCTTTGGAGGCCTCGGGCTTGGCCTCACGATTTCCAAATCGCTTGCGCAAGCTCACGGCGCGTCCCTCATTGCCAAAAGCGAGGGACGCGATCGCGGCGCCACCTTTCTGCTCACGATGAAGACTGCCGGACTCGAGGAGGCTGCCGCCAAACCGAGTCCGCTCGAGGCGCGGACCTCGCCGGCCAGTCTGCGCATCCTGCTGGTCGATGATCACCCGGACACGTGCTCGGCCTTGGAACGACTTCTCACGCTCCGTGGACATAGCGTGGCCACCGCAGGCAGCGTGGGCGCAGCCCTGGAGACCGCGGGCCAAAATCCCTTCGACCTCCTTATCAGCGATGTCGGTTTGCCCGACGGCAACGGCATGGAACTTTTTCGGCGACTCCGCGCCACGCAGCCGATGCGTGGAATTGCGATCAGCGGTTTCGGCATGGATGCGGATATCGGGAAGAGTCTTGAGGCCGGGTTCGCCGAGCATTTGGTGAAGCCCGTGAAGTTGGAAAAACTGGAAGCCGCGATCGCGCGGGTAATGGCGAGCTAGCTCCTGTAGCCGCTTTGCTATGCGAAGCGCGGGAGGAATCATCGCCGCAATTGCGTCGCCCACAAGGCGACGGCTACAGTTGCTGCCATGCGTTCGGTCCGGCTCCACATCGAAGACGTCGCCTTTGGCGGCAAAGGCGTTGCGCGCGATGAAGGCAAAGCTGTGTTCATCCCATTCACCATCGATGGCGAGCGGATCTCGGCCGCGATTGTGCGCGAAAAAAAGCAGTTCGCCGAAGGCGAATTGGTCGAAGTGATCGAGCCGTCGCCGCAGCGTGTGACGCCGGAGTGTCCGTATTTCGGGCGGTGCGGTGGCTGCAGCTACCAGCACATCAACTACGCGCACCAGTTGGAACTCAAAGCAAAACAAGTCGAGCAAGCGATGCGGCGCATCGGGAAATTATCGGCGCCGCCGATGCGGCCAATAGTCCCCTCTCCGTTCCCCTATGGCTATCGCAACCGAATCACCGTCCACGCCGAAGATAATGTCGTTGGCTTTTATCGGCGCGATGTTCACGAGCTCATGGACATCGCGCGCTGCCCCATTGCGATGCCGGAAGTAAACGACGCGCTCGCGCAATTGCGCGCCAAGCGGGTGCGCGATGGGCATTATACCTTGCGCGCCCATTCCGGCCCGCGCGTCTTCGCTCAAACGAACGACGCGGTCGCCGATGCGATCGTCGCACACGTTGCTCAGACATTCGGGGGTGAAGAGAAACTTCTCATTGATGCATTCTGTGGCGCCGGATTTTTCACGAAGCGATTCGCGTCGCAATTCGAGCGCGTGGTCGGGATTGATTGGGACCGTTTCGCGATCGAGGCCGCGCAGAAGGATGCGGGACCGAACGAAGGTTACGTTGCCGGCGACGTTACGACAGAATTGCGCTGGCTCTTGCAGCAGAGCGATCTCCGTTCGACCGCATTAATTGTCGATCCACCCGCTACTGGTCTCTCCGCCGAAATGCGCCGCGCCATTCTTGAATCGCCGCCGCGCAGCATGATCTACGTCTCCTGCAACCCGCCGACCCTCGCGCGGGACATCGCCGAATTGCAGGAACGCTTCGCCGTCGCCTCGATCACCCCGTTCGACATGTTCCCCCAGACCGCCGAGATCGAAGCCGTCGTGCATCTGCAATCCTTGTAGCGGCGGTCTATGACCGCCGAAAGCGAGTCACGAAGACGTCGGTCATAGATCGCCGCTACAGCCAGCTACTCCATCCGCAAAGCTTCCACTGGATTCAGGAGACTCGCCCGTCTCGCCGGAAACAAACACGCCAGCAGCGCAGCCATCGCCAGCACCGCCGCAGTCGTCAGCAGCAACACCGGATTATGCGCCGATGTTTGGTAGAGCTGCGCCGCGATTAATTTCCCCAACGCCAGCGCCGCCACTAATCCGACCACCAATCCGATAATCACCGGCATCATCCCCTGCTTCACGACGAGCCGCAGCACATCCATCGTCTGCGCGCCGAGCGCCATCCGCACTCCGATCTCGCCGGTCCGTTGCTCGACAGTGTAAGCGACCGCGCCATAAATGCCCACGGTCGCAAGCACCAGCGCCACGCCGGCGAAGACGCCCAGCAACACCATCATCAACTTCGCCTGACCAAGCGCCTGCGCCATGATCTCGCTCACCGGCTGCGGCTGAATCAGTGCGAGCCCAGGGTCGATCGTCTTCAGCGCGGCCTGCACCGTTTTTGTCACGCTATCCGGCGGTAAGGGACTGCGCACCGTGATGGTGAGGAACGGAAAATTCTCCTGCGCGAACGGGCGATAGAATTCCATGTCATTTTGCTGGTCGAGCCGCGCCGAGCGCACATCGCCGACTACGCCCACGATCTCCACTGGCACGCTGCCGCTGGTCACGAGCAAGGTTTTGCCAACCGGATTTTCATTGCCGAAGACGGACTTCGCGCCGGCTGCGCTGATCAGGATCACATTGGGGTGGCCTGCAACGTCCTGCTCGTTGAAGTCGCGACCGGCCAGGAGCGGGATGCCCAGGGTCCGGAGCCATCCCGGGGTGATGTCATTGGAGGGCGCGCCTTTTCGTTCGGCGACGGGTGGAACGTTGCCGTCCGCGCGCGTGTAGAGCGTCGCGCCGCCGCCATTGAAGAGCGGAAACCCGCCGCTGACCGATGCTTCCTGCAGACCAGCCGTCGCGCGCAGGGCATTGGTCATCTGATCGGCAAAACGGTTGCGCGACGCGACGTCGGGATATTGCGCCTGCGGCATCACAGTGAGGCCAATCCAAAGATTTTCCGGCTTGAACCCGGGATTCTGATTGCTGAGGCGGGTGAAGCTCGCGATGAGCAGCGATGCCCCCGCAAGCAACGTAACGGAGAGCGCCACCTGTGCGCCGACCAGCACCTTGCGGAAACGCTGTTGCCGCACGCTGCCGGCAGTTCCGCGGCCACCTTCCTTCAGCGCGTCCACCATGTCCGTGCGCGAGCTTTGTAACGCCGGATACAAACCCATGACCAATCCGGTGGCGAGTGAAAGCGCGACCGTGAACATCAGGACTGGAAATGAAATCGCCGTCGCGGCCCCGGGTTCAATGGGAAGAAAGTTGGTCGCCAGTTTCGGGACAAGCGGCACAAGCTGCCAGGCGAGAAGCGCGCCGAGAATTCCCGCGAGGAGACTGATCAGAACGCTTTCAAACACGAAAAGCCGCAACACACTTCCGCGCGATGCGCCCAGCGCCATGCGCAGCGAAATCTCGCGGCGCCGGCCGCTGAACCGAACGAGGAGAAGATTTGCGACGTTGCTGCAGGCGATCAGCAGGACAAAGGTCACTGCGGCCAGCAGTGTGGCGAAACCCGGGCGCAAATTTTCCGTTACCGCTTCGGGCAGAGTCTTGGCCACCGTGCCCGATTTCGCGTCGATCTTTTCCGGATATTGGGTGCGATAGCTGTCACCGAGGACCTGCAAGGCGGCCCGGGCCTGTTCCACCGTGAGGTTCGGTTTTAATCGGCCGACCGCGCGAAGGAAGGCCGTTCCCCGCATCATCCGTTCATGTGAAAATCCCGGAATGATAAACGGCTTCGTGGTCCAGATATCCGCGTTCGGCCCGCTCCATGAAATCGGCGGTGTCGGAATCACGCCGACGATCGTGTGCGGCACGCCATCGAGTGTGAGTGCGCGTCCAATCACATTCGGATCACTGCCCAGCCGCGCTTTCCAAAAGCGTTCCGTGACGACTGCCACATCGGCGCCCTCTTCTTCCTCCGGCCGGAACGTGCGGCCGCGCGTCGCGCGCAAACCAAGCACATCAAAATAATTCGCGGTCGTCTTGAAAAGCGGCACCTGGAAGGGATCGCCCAGTCCGGTCACCGTCGTGCCCAATCCGTTCTCGGCCGCGAATCCATTGAAGATGGTTTGGCCATCGCGAAAATGGATGTAGCGCGGTGCGGAGAGCGGGAAGTCGACCGTTTGTTCCTTGAAATGCGAGAAGACCTGGAGAACTCGCGACGGCTCCTGGAACGGCAACCCCTTTAGGAAAAGATCGTTGATCAACGAAAAGATCGCCGTGTTCAGCCCAATCCCGAGCGTGAGCGTGATTACCGCAAGAAGCGTGAACCCAGGCGATTTGCGCAACTGCCGCAGCGCGAAACGAAGATCAGTCATCATATCAATTTAGAGGTTCAAATGGCCGCGATTGGATTCCGAAATCTTCCGTCGCCCGAAGATTTCCTCCAAGACAAATACGCCGCCGCTCCGGAATTTTGTCTGGCCGTCACATGAGTTTGCGGTTGCCGCCCGACCGCGCGTCGATTGAATCACGCATGCCCGCTGTTTCCCGTTTCGCGCTCGCACTGTTCTTTATCATCGCGGGCACGACTCATTTCATCGCACCCGCGCCATACCTCGCAATCATACCATCGTACCTTCCATGGCCGGCCGCGCTCGTCGCGCTAAGCGGGGTGGCGGAAATTCTGGGAGGCATCGGCGTTTGTTTTCGCCCCACGCGCGTCATGGCCGGTTGGTGTTTAATCGCTTTACTCGTCGCCGTCTTCCCCGCAAACATTCACGCGATCTCGACCGGCATGGTCATGGGCGGACACGCCCTGCCCACATGGTTGCTTTGGGCGCGGCTCCCCTTCCAACTTCTCTTCATTCTGTGGGTCTACCGCACTTGCTTGAGCCGGACTTCTAATGTCTGACTTGAACCTTTTTCTGAGCCGGTTGTCAGAGCCCTGCGTGAAATCCCTTCTTCTTTTTCTTCTCGCCCTGCTCGCGCCCACCCTGCTCCTCGCCGATGGCCTGAACGATGTGCGCGCCACGTTGCAAAAACTCCAGAGCGACCAGTTGATTCGTGCTCGGGTGGAAATCAAGACCCACCATTCCGGTGGCGAGAGCAGCAAACAGAAGCAGTCCGAGGGAGTTTCTTCCGTGATCGTTGAGAGCGGCGCCGATGGACTGAAGCTGAGTTGGTCCCCTGATCAGATCAAGCAGTCACGCAAAGCAGTTTGGGCGGAGACCGCCAATCCCGACGCGCCGAAATCAGATATCGCCACGTTGAAAGCGCTCGAGGCGGGCCAGGCGCTCAACCTTCTCGATGCCGCCGATCCGTTACGCCGCGGCCTCGAGCGAGCCGTGCTCCTCGAGGACAAATCCGACAAGTACAAAGGAAAACCCGCGCGGCTTCTCGTCATTCGCATCGACCTCGGGCTCGACGACGAAGGGCGCAAGGCGCTGAAAAGTTCCGAAGCAATCGAAAAGCTCTGGCTCGATGGTGACGGCATCCCGGTGGCGATGGATCGCAACATCGACGCGAAGTTCAGCAAATTCCTCATCGGCTTCAAACTGCATGAGCACGAGACTCGGGAGTTCCAGCGCGCCGCCGGCCGTTTGGTGGCCACCTTTGTCAGCAAAGAAAGCTCCGGCTCAGGATTCGGCCACAGCGAAGAAACTCATAGCACCACAAACGTGACTCTGCTGCCATGAGTGCCAACCAAATACGTCGGAGGCTCACCCGTCTCCGCTCCAACCTCGCCATAGTCGCCAGCGCCACCGCGATGGCGCTCGCCGTCTGCGCGCCTTCAACTAACGCAAGTTTTTGGGGAGGCGACGTGGTCCCCGCCACTTCCGAGCACGACCCGGCTTTGACGGCGGCCCTTGTTCAACTCTCTCCCGGTGTTAGTCCCGACGAAGCCCGGCGCGTCGCCTTCACCGCCTACACCACGGGCCGGCAGCTCGCCGTCGAGTGGCGGATGGTGCGGCCGGCGACCGTGCAGAGTTTTCTCATCAACATCGGAGCAAGAAAAGCCGGACACTGTTTTCAATACGCTAACGAGCTCTTACTTCGGTTGGATGCGCTGAAGCTGCGAACGCTCGAGTTACATTGGGCCGAATGTGCTCCGGGAGCTTTCGACGAGCACAACGTCATCGCGGTCACCGCCCGAGGGCAGCCTTTTGAGAAAGGCATTCTGCTGGATAACTGGCGGAACTCCGGACGTTTGGTCTGGGGACCGGTCAAGGGTGATCCTCCTTTCCGGTGGGCGGAAAACAAAGCGGAACTCTACCGCCGATTGCAACATCCCCGTCACTACTCGCGAATCATACCGCGCTCCGAACCTGAGCGTTCCCCAACTTCAAAACAAAAAAATACGAAACCCTGAACTCTTCTTCTGGCGTTCTTAATTCTTAATTATTTCTTCTTACTTTCCAATCGCGCCGCGCTGAGCTCTGACTTCTGACCTCCCGCCCTGTTTCCGGCCTCGGCCACAGCGCGGATAGCCACACCACCATACGGTGACATTGCTATCGGATTAGTCCGCCGCCTTGCAGTAATCTCGTAGCATCGAAAGCCCAGCCGTGGTAAAAAGAGCGATGCCCCCGAAACGATCCTCAACGAAGCAAGCGCGGTCAGCGCGTGCGAGGAAGGCGCCTGTCGTCGTCAAAGAACACGAGCAACTTTATCTCGCGAAGAAATCGGGAAATGGATCGCTGAGCAACGGCAACGGATTTCGTCATCACCGCCCGAAAGAGAAACGTGCGGATGCTCCCGCACCGCGAGTTCTTGATCCCGCCAAGGCGCAGATTGATTACGCGGACAATGAACGGGGCGCGATCAACAAACTGCTGGCGCTTAACGAATATTACCGCGCCCATCCGTGGCCCGCGCCTTTTGACCGGACCGAACATCGTCTGCGGCTCGGAGACGCGCGCGATCTCTCATGGATCCCGAACGGAAGCGTTCACCTTGTCGTCACGTCGCCGCCGTATTGGACGCTGAAGAAATACGAAGAGAACGACAATCAGCTCGGAGAGATCCAAGACTACAACGCGTTTCTCGACGAGCTCGACAAAGTCTGGCGGGAGTGCGCGCGCGTGCTGGCACCGGGCGGAAGAATCTGTTGTGTCGTCGGTGACGTTTGCATACCGCGCAAGCAAGGCCGCCATCGCGTGATGCCGCTGCATGCGGACATCATGGTGCGCGCACGTTCTCTCGGTCTCGATGCGCTTACACCGATTCTTTGGTTCAAAATCGCGAATGGGGTCACGGAAGCCAAAGGCAACGGCGCTGGATTTTACGGCAAACCATATCAGCCTGGCGCGATCATCAAGAACGACGCGGAATACATTCTCTTTCTCCGGAAAGGCGGCGAATACCGCTCGCCTTCGCCAACTCAAAAAGCTCTCTCGATGCTGAAGAAGGAGGAGATGAAATCGTGGCTCCGCTCGGCCTGGCTTGATATCAAAGGCGAATCGACGCGTCGTGGTCACCCCGCGCCGTATCCGCAGAATTTGGCCGAACGTCTGATCAAACTCTTTTCGTTCGCGGGCGACACCGTTTTGGATCCCTTCGTCGGAACCGGCACCACCAATCTGGCATCGGTCGCGACTGGGAGGAACAGCATCGGCAACGAGGTCGAGCCCGCATACCTGAAGATTGCCGAGCAACGCCTGCAACTTGCCACGGCGATGCCGCGAATTGTCGGCGCGACGCACTCGACTCTCAAAGTAGAACGATGAGCGAGGAGAAGTACGCTCTTCTCCAAACGTTCCGCAGCCTCTTCGAAGGCAAGCCGTATCGTCACCGCATTGCCAATCTCGGCGATTTAGTCGCGTCGTATCTCTATGAGGACTTAGTTGCGCTCGGGAAATCAGCGAAGCTCGCCGAGAGGGTTCAGCATCATGAACGCGTCGTTAACCTGAAGAATCTCATGACCGGGAAACCAAGCCGACGTGGCGATGGAACATTCGGCGAGCTTGTTCCAGCCGCTGTTGCGCTCACCGAAAAAGGAATGCTCGTTGCACGCGGTCCGGTCGCAACAATCGAGATCGGCGCGGAGACGAAGATCCTCGCGAAAGCGATGATCAAGCAGATTGATCGCGTCATTAATGATCTGACTAATCAGGTCACGCAGTTCAAACGTGGCGGCGGGAATCCAATTTGTGTCGCCTTCGTCGGCATCAACTTCGCCGAACAATATGTCTCATTCGAAGGACGAAAACGCTGGCCTACCGACGGAAAACAATACAAACACCCAATTCAGGAGGCCGCTCAAGCCGAGCAACGCCTCAGCGAGAAGGCGCGATCAACCTTCGATGAATTTCAGGTCCTACGTTTCCGCGCCACGAACGCGAAGCCGTCTCCGTTTGAGTGGGTCGATCTCGGCACAACCGAAATGGAATATTCTTCTGTCCTCACTCGTGTTTCGCGAGAATACGACCGACGCTTTCAATAGGGCGACGATGCACCGCCGGGGCTAAGAGAGCTATCCGCCTGCCGTCAGGAGCAACCGATCAACTTACACTGTATCGGGGCGAAACCCGATTCCAGCGCCTGTCTTTCCACTCGTACCATTCATAGTAGTTTTGTAATTTCATCCAAGTGCCAGCGCCGTTGAGGAATTGCCAGTATCCATCCGCACCGCCCTGCCAGCTTAGATCGAAGCCCATTAAGCCATATGTCATCCAGTAACCCGTCAGCTCAGGGAGCAATCTTAGTTGCTTGCCCCACTGAAGGTTATCGGCAGGAGACTTGAAACCTGGAACGGTCCCCTCCTGAGCCCACCGCGGGTCTGCCGGCACTCTAAGTCCCGGAATTGACGGCGGTGGTCCCCCTTGACCGCGAGTAATGTCCGAGCCCAAAAAAAATCGGAAGGTGTTAGCGAACTGCTCCCTCTCGTCCTCATTTCGCCCTTTGCTCGGATCACCCCAAGTGTTTATCCAAGGCGGTTGGCCGGGCCTAGTCTTGGGAGTGGAGCCATTCTTGGAGACTTGGATTTGAAAAAACTCCGTGAAAGTATTGCCAAAACTCGGATAATCAAAGCAGCGAGTCCAATTGTGGTACGCGTGTCCCATCTCGTGCGCAAATGCTCCTTCGAATTTGTAGAGCTCGGCCTTCCCGTTGATCAACAGCGTGTCCGGAAACTTTCTAATGGCAACATCACTGTTACCATTCCCGAGCGGTGTCGTGTGAGCTAAGTCGGTCGAGGATGGAAACGCTACAGGTGGACTGTAAATGGAAAGGCGCACATGTTTTAAGAACTTATTGGTTCCATCGTTACTGTTGTAATAGCTCACTTGGTTACGTATCTGACCAGTTAGGTTAGTGAAATATGCGATGGTCCCGCATTGCTCATCGACGGAATGTCGATCCTTTGAATCATAGTATCGCAACAGCGTTATTCCACCGGGAAGAACGTCGGATTTGCTAGCGATAACAGTTAGCGACTGCAGATTATAACGAGAAATTACAGGTGGCGGTGGCGGTGGAACTGGAGGCGGTGGACGAGCTGGTGGAGGTGGCGGGGGAAGAACTGCCGCCGGCGGTGCTGGCGGCGGTGGGGGAGGTGGCGGTGGTGCCGGTGGCAACGCGAAGACGGCGGAAGATAGGAAGAAAATGCTGACACCCAGCAATGCGGCGTGAAAAAGAAGCCGTCTTAGAAACACATCAAACTCACGAATGAGCGAAGACAAACAAATCATAAGCATACCTCGTTTTGCGAACAGCCCAATCGTTCGCAGGTTTCCCAGCGAGAGAAAGCCAGGAATGCTTAGCTAAGGACGCCTAACGACTCTTACTCAAGCTGCATAGTATTCGCGACTGCTGATATGTCGAGATTAATTGATGGCAAGGCTTCGGTCTTACTGGGATCCTCTCCTTAACGCTGTGGTCCGGCGGAGATCGACGACCAGTCTGAGTTGAAGGCAACACACCTGCCACTACCGGTCCCCACCGACCGTCACGCTCACCGGCTTGCTCCATTGACGGACGAAGAAGTGACATGGGACGTGTGACGAGTTATTCGCCGGAATGGAGGAAGCAGACGAGGGTCGCTAACGGTAAACATCGCGGCGACGACGAACGCAATTGATGCGCAGAATTTTGGCTCGGTCGTCGATTTCGTAGAGGATGCGATATCCGCGCACTCGGATACGCGAATCGTTGGTGCCGCCCATCAATTTCCGGCAGCCGGGCGGACGTGGCTCAGGCGAGCCGTCGAATCACGGCGATTACCGGGAATGAAATGCTGGAGGCAGTCGATCCAAATCCTTCTCAGCGTTTCGCTCGAGAAGAATCTTATGCACGCGCCTTCGCTTTGCGCTCGCCCATGTATTCTTCGAGCGGCCGATATTGAAGCTTGCCTGCCCGCGCGCATTTGAGCCATTTCAGGTCGGCCGCGTCTTCGGCCCGCTCCAACAGCTCTTCGTATTCTTTGATTGGCGCGATGACCGAAACGGGTTTGCCGTTTCGAGTTATGACCTCGGGTTCAGGGCGGGTCTTCATCGCTTGGTAAGTATAGCAATGTATAGGATGCGATACCATTCAAGAAAATGTTGAGCGCCACATCCGCAATAGGGCGGCCAGACGCTTCCACATCTGGCCGCTCGGATCGATTGCAGGCGGCACGCCTGCCACTACAGAGTCACCCGCCAACCGTCACGCTCACCGGTTTGCTCCATTGTCCCACGCGAGAATCGCCGACGCGGAAGATGGCCTGGTAGGTCCATTTCACGGGCGCGGCGGGGAAGGGTTGGGTGTCCACGTAGCCGGGCGTCGTGTCGAAGGCGAGGGCGACGAAGCCTTTGCCATCGCCGCGGTCGACCTGCATTTCGCAGATGTCGAGGAAGGCGCTGAAGCCGCCCCAATTCCAATCGACGAACACATTCGTGCCCTGGATGACGGCGTTGATGTTGGGCTGAATGGTGGCGTAATCGGGGCCGGTCTGTTCCTGGCCGACGATGCCGAGCGCGGCGCCGATGGCTTCGTTATAAGCGGGGCTGCCTTTGATCTGCTTGACCAGCGCGCGGAACCGGACCTCCACGCCGGGAGCGACGGCGGGCACGGCGGGCGGCAGCACGGGAGCGACCGGGGCGCCGGCCGGCGGTACATCGCCCCCCACGCGGGTGAGGTCTTTCCAGCCGGTCCATTGCAGGCTCCCGTTCCGCATGAGCTGCTGGCCGGCGAGCACGTAGCTGAAGTAATCGGCGTCCGCCGCCTGGGCGGTGGCCTGCGCTGGGGTGACGCCGAGGGCGGCGGCGTAGGCGGGGATGGCGTTCTTGAAGGTTTGAAGCTGCGCGGCAAAGGCGTCGTCGTTGAAGCTGATGTAACTGGATTTAGGCATAAACGTATTTGGGTTCGATCGAGGTTTCCGGGTCTTGAACTGCGGCTTGTGATGGAAATTGCGGGCGTTGGAATCCGTGCTGCGCGCGGTGGAACGCTGGCAACGTGCGTTTGGAGTCCCCGCTGCGCGCGCTGCGAGCCTGCCAGCGTGCGACTGAAATAATTCCAGCGGGTGAGCGAAACGTTTCCGGCGGGCGCGGGATTGCTCCCAACGTGCGCCGGAAGGATTCCGTCCCGAAAATTCCGGCGGCGCAGCGTACGTTGCGATCGTTTCTGCGCGCGGTGGAAGGAATGCAACGGGTGCTGAAAACAATCCAGCGTGAGCTGGATGGAGTCCGCAACACGGAGGCGGGATGCTGTTTTTTGCGACGAGCAGCCCACCCAAAAGGGAGCGAAGAACACCGGGCGCTGAGGGAAACCTTCATGAGCGCGCGCAGTATGAGCGAGACGGACGAAGTGGCGCAATGGATCGAGAGGTGTATGCCGCCAGAAGCGAAAGGGGGGGCGCGCCGAGTGTGTTAAGCCGTTTGCCCTTCAGCCGAGCGGGCGATTTTTTTCCCCTGCTCGTGCCACCAGCTACAGACGGCGAGGCGGCTTTCCATTCTCAGCTTTTCCAGGATGTGGTGGACGTGCTTTTTCACCGTAGGCGTGCTGCATCCCAAAATCCCGGCGATCTCCTCATTGCCTTTGCCCTGGCCGATCCATTCGGCGACTTCGAGCTCGCGCGGCGTCAACGGCTTCTTCTCCGCCGGCCGATCGAGCCGTGACTTGGATCTTGTGAAGCCGAAAGCGGCGCGACCGTTCCTGGAGGGCATGGGAGGTGCGCTTTATTAACGGTAATCGGGTGCGGCGGCAATACTCCGAAAGGAGTAGATGGAATTCGAGGTTGAACCCGTTCTGTTCTCTTAATTAGACTCGAGCCATGAAGGACCCCCAGAACTTCGTCGATTGGGTTTGCGACCCGGCACGGACAAACGACGAACTTTTCACCGTGGAGTTGCTCATCGAGCAAAGGCGTCACGACCGGGACTGGGCATTCCCGGAGTTTCGCGAAGATTTTAATACGCACATGGAAACGATGAGGACGCGCGGTGCGAACCCGGCATACCGGCCCGGCCTGCATGAGGGCGAGATTGAACAGCTGTCGGTGCAAGGCGAAAAAGTGGTGGCGTTCCACGGCGGCACTTCGCCCGATCGGCCTTTGCGCGATCTCAGGGCGCTCGCTTTTTTCCCCGCGCTGATAAGCGTGAGCGCGAATGGAGACTTTAACGACCTGTCCCCGCTGGCCTCGCTGCCCTCGCTAAAGTCACTTTCAATTAGCGAACATATGGAATTGGCCGGCTCGCATCGGCTCCGGCTGGAAGAATGTGGCGCGATGCCGGAACTGGAGCATTGCCTTCTCTCCCTGCATCAGGCCTGGCCGGACCTGCGAAGGGTGGAGACCTGGCCGCGTCTGGTCCAGCTTACCTTCAGCGGGAATGTCCTCGCCTGGGAAGGCATGAGGACGCTGCCGGTACCTGGTGTGATTCATCTGAAAGCGGGGCCGTGCGCGAACACGCCGTTGCGTGATCTAACGAAACTACCAGAGATGCCAGCAGTGAAAGTATTGGCGATAGAGCGGACCGAATCGCTGGAGGGAATCGAGCGTTATCCAAGTGCGTTGAATGTGGAATTGGCGGGAAGCTTTAGCGATCTTCGGCCACTCGCAGCGATGACAAACATCACCGCGCTGACTTTGACAGGCGAATTCTTTCGCGATCTAACGCCGCTGGCCGCGATGCCAAAATTGCGCGAGCTCCGGTTCGTGCGCGAGCGAGGGATCGACTTGTCGCCTCTGGCCGATTGCCCCCAACTGCGCCGGGTAGAGATGGAGCGCTGCGCCATGATGCGGACGGAACTCGCCGGGCTCAACGCGGGTTTGCTGCCGGAAGCACCCGATTTTTATGCGGAGGAACCGCGAAAGCTTAAGCCGCTGGCTTTCTTCCGGATCGGCGATGGGAACGACGTAGCAGAGCAATTCTTTCGTAACCGCCAGCATCACCTCGTCCAGGGGCGAACTCGCTTTTACGACGGGGACGCAGCGCTGAGCACTGCCGAAAAACGAGCCATGGGCAACAATCTCCAGCGGCGCTTCGACGAGCTACTCGGACGCGGCTGGGGAATCGCCGGCAGGAGGTTTCACGCTCCCGGAATCATTAACCTAAAACGGTTTGAGGACACCACCCGCGTTCATGAAGTAATCCAAGTGCTGCGCGAGGAGTCAGCCCGGTCTCGCTTTTCCTGGTACTTCCTTCTGTGCGTAGAACCGCACGCCGACATGAGTGACGAGCTCGAAGAGATAAAGGCCCGCGATGAAGAAGCTGCCTCGCCAGAGGGCGACTGGCTCGCTGAATACTACGAGCCCGACACGGTTCTGCGGGAAAATGAAGCAGAACGCGAACAGAGGAGCAGGCGCTACGAATTTATGGAACGCGAACATCTTCTACAGCTGCGCGGGGACGAAAGTCTCGATCCCGCGCTACTCTCTTTACCGAAAGAAGAAGAGGAACCGATACAAACAGCCGAAGACGAAGAATCATTTAGTCCTCCGACTAATGATGAAAAGGCCGGAGGTATTGCTATCGCACCACCGCCCCCGCTGCCGCCAGACACGAAGAATTTGGGCGAAAAGCTCGCTTACTACCTGGATGTTTTTGAAGACTGCATCGTCGCGAACGAGCATTGGGCCGATAAGGCGGCCTACAGTCTCGGGCAGAAGCCCGTCGAGTGGACGCCGGAATTAGCGGGAGGGGAGAACCTTTCGAGCTAGGAATTGGAGGAGAGCGACCGTCAGGCGAGCGATCTTATTTAGTAAACGTCCAGATCGTGGGCGGAGACGACTTTGCCGGTGTAGTGCTGGCGCATCTCTTGCAATAATCCTTCTTCGGTATCCTTCGCGCCGCCGAAAAACATTTGGTGGTAGAGCACGAGGAGCTTGGGCTTCGCTTTCGTGGCCAACTCGGCCAGCTCATTTGTTGAGGTGTGGAAGCTGGTGATGTACTTCCGCCAATCGGCGTCGCTCGCGTCGTAGCCGGTCTGCGTGTAAACCTCGTGCAACAGCACGTCGCAGCCGTCGCAGTTCTCGATGACGCTCGGGCTCGGCGCGCAATCGCCGGAAAGCACAATAACCTTATCGGGCGTCTCGAACCGGTAGCCGTAGGCTTCGCGCCAGGAGCCGTGATGCACGAGGAAAGCTTTCACGGTTACGTTATCGTCCTTGTAGACGACGCCCGGCTTGATCTCGTGGGTTCACTTTGTAACCGGTCCGGTTGCCGTGCTCCAGGCCGTTGGTGCGAATGTCGATGTCTTCGCTGTAAGCGGCGAGGATGTGATCGGTCATGGATTTCAAACCGGCGGGACCAAAGACTTCGAGCGGCTCCGTTCTCCTCATTACCCACGGGGTGAAGATGAGATCGGGATAGCCTACCGTGTGGTCCGAGTGCAGGTGGGTGATGAACGCCGTCTTTAACTTGGGAAGCGCCAAGCCCATGACGCCTTTGCGGAATGCGGCCGTGGCGCGGCGGACGACGCCGGGACCGCAATCAATAATATAGGGCATATCATTGACCACGATCGCGACCGATGGCCCGGAGCGATCCGGATCGGCGGAAGGATTCCCAGTGCCGAGCATCACGACCCGCGTGCGCGGCGGAGTCGCGGTCGCGGTCGGAGTCGGCGCTTGCGCATGACTCAGAGCCGGTGACAGAGACAACAGCCATACCGTTGCGAACGGGAGACGACATGGAAAAATCCTGTTCCGAGGTTTCATTCAAGCAACGGCAGCGCCTACGCCGCGGGCGGGACGGCTGCGAAAATCAACGCGGTGATCCGCTTCCCTTGCTCGAGAAAAGCCGCGATCGCTTCTGGTTTCACTGTTTCGAAGCGATAGAGAAGAAAGCCGTTGCCATAGGCTTCCAGATTGATCTCGGGATGTTCTCGGCAAAATTGGATGAGCTCGGGCGTGAACACATGGCGGATCGCGGCTTCATCCATGCCGCGCAACCCATACATTTTGCTGAATTCCGGGAACTCCGGGAAGTTGAAGTCAATGTAGCCAAAACTCTGGGCAACCTTTGTAAAAAACGATTCCGGGTAGAGCAGAAACTTCGGCAGGCTCAGCCTTGGCGATTGGATCCGCATCACGGCTTGATGGGTGTCCTGGGCGTATTTGCCAAAGCCTGTCTCGTAAATGTAATCGAACAGAGTGACGCTCAGGTCGTCGGTGCGAGCGCTCTCGATTATGTTTGTCGTCCTGCGATTTTGGCCGAGCGAACCAAGATGGGTTTGAGTGAGTAACGCGTTGTCTTCTGCCGTAGCTGCAGCGCGGAACGTGGCGCCGAGCGATGTCGCGATCGTCTGCAGGGCTGCCGATCTTTGGCGATCGTGCCGCATTGAGAGCGAGGCATACAGGATGATACCGGCGAACGTCGCCAGAATGGTGACCCACATCATAGTTTTGAATTAAACACTATGGTCGGGCGGTCCGGATACATGTCGTTTAAAGATTCGCTCGGCCAGACGTTCCAACGGCCGGCCCAAAAGTAAGGCGAACCCGGCCAGAGCAACGGTGATTCCCAGCACTCCCCAGTAACCCAGGCCGCACACCAGCCCGAGCACGGCGCACATCCAAATAGTCGCTGCTGTAGTGAGTCCCGTGACGTGGCCGGCAGGATCGCGCAAGATCACTCCGGCACCCAGGAATCCAACGCCCGTCAGGATACCTTGCACGACCCGGCCGATGGCGTTTTGGTCCGTGACCAAAGAACCGTCGGGCGATCTGAGCACGATAACCATGGCGACGGCTGCACCGAGACTCACGAGAGCATGGGTCCGCAAACCGGCGGGCTTGCCATGCAACTCCCGATTCAAACCAAGAACGCCGCCGACAAGCAGAGCCGCGCCGAGGCGCAGGGCTGTTTCTTCATTTCCGGTTAACACCACGAGCGAGATTGAGGAGGAACTACGCGGCCGAACACAAGCTTTAAATCTGAGTTCAAGCCGAGGCGTTTCTGAGGCACGATATCGATGCCAGTGAGAATTCCATTCCTTTCGATCGTTCTGCCGGTGCTGAATGAAGCGCCGCAGATCCGAAATTTCCTTCTCCACCTCCGGGACGTCGCGCCGGGGGCCGAGATCATTGTCGTGGACGGTGGAAGCCACGACGGGACCGCGGCAATCGCCGAGCCGCTGGCCGACATGGTTATTTTGGCGCCGTGCGGCCGCGCATCGCAAATGAATGCCGGCGCGGCCGTGGCTCGCAGCGACGTGCTTTGGTTTCTGCATGCGGACCTGCAAGTGCCGCCCAACGCGCTCCGCGAGATCGAGCATGCGCTCGCGGACCAGCGAGCGGTCGGCGGTTGTTTCCGGCTGCGGTTTCCGGAGAAGCAACGGATCTATCGCGTGAGCGATTCTGTCGGGAACGTTGCGGTGGAAGTGTTTGGCTTTGCCCTGGGCGACCACGGAATTTTTTGCCGGCGCGAGGTCTTCGACCAAATCGGCGGGTATCGCGATGTTCCTATTCTTGAAGACGCCGAAATCTATCGCGCACTGCGAAGCCGCGGCCGGATGGTGCAACTGCGCGAGGAGATTCTGTGCAGCCCGCGCGCTTACCTGAAGTACGGACCGTATTGGACGACCGCGATTTATTTCCTGATTCTCGCGCTATACGTCGCGGGCGTTCCGATCAGCTGGCTGAACGGAATCTATCGCCGGTTCCGCGGAAATGCGGTTGGCATTACTCACCGGCCAGAGCTTGTTCACGTGGCGCGGTGATCGGGTGAAACCGAACTTGCAGTTCCCTTAGAGTCGCGCTGAGAGCTGACCATGGCGCCGCTTCCCAGAACGTTTTTCCTCAGCGGGAGCCATTTCGAGGCGGGCGCTCCCGAATGAAAGACCACGAAACTTCCGCAATTTGGCCCTTGTCGTAATGGACGAAGAAGCCGGACCGCAATTCATCCTCAACTTCGACGGACTTTACCTTGACTGCTTTGGCGATATTATTCGCGGCCCGAATTGAATCATGCGGCTCGAGAAATG
>JBEEHU010000089.1:0-19338 GCA_041167565.1 Verrucomicrobiota bacterium
GCGCAGCTTTGGCAATCGAACCCATCCTTCTTGTTGACCTTCAACCAGGTGCCGAGCCCGCGCGTGAAGCCCGTCTCGCGCATCGTGAACTTAATGCTTTGAGTCAGCGCGGGCATTCCCGCTGCCACGCGATGCGGCTCGCGCAAGTCAGGGCCTTCCGCTTCTTCAGGCGGTTGGGCGCCGGGCGTGCAAGTGACGTTGTCCCGATGCGCGTCCACCGCCGGTCCGCGCGCGGGCGCGCCGGCGCCCATGTTTCCCGGCTTTTGTGCGACCGTATCGAGCCGCGGTTCGTCCCGCGCGTCACCCGAGTCCTCGGGCTCAGGCAGACCTGGCGAATGCGTATCGGTGCTATCCATTCGATACCGATCTATTTTGTTATTATCATTCTGACGATACGTCGAGCTTTTTCGGGTCAGACGATCTAAGAACTGCCGATCCAGATCCCAACGAGAAAAACCAACACTCCTCCGACAATCACTTGAAAGGCGGCCCGCAGAAACGGCGTGTCCATGTACCGGTTTCGAATCCAGCTGATGAGCAAAAGCTCTATGGCCACGACCAGGACCGCGACGACGGTAGCAGTGCGGAAGTTCGGAATTAAGTAGGGCAAGGTGTGGCCGATTCCACCTGCTGTGGTCATCAAGCCGCAGACAATTCCCCGAAGCAGGGGCTTGCCGCGGCCAGTCAGGCTGCCGTCATCAGAAGCCGCCTCGGCGAATCCCATGGAAATTCCCGCTCCAACGCTGGCGGCGAGCCCGACCACGAAGGCGTCGTGACTGTTCTGGGTCGCAAACGCCGCGGCAAAAACTGGCGCGAGGGTGGAGACGGAGCCGTCCATCAGCCCCGCCAGGCCCGGCTGCACGATTTGCAGAAGGAATAAACGGCGATGCGCCTTTTCTTCTTCCGCCTCCACTTCCGGAGTGAGATGTTCTTGTTGGAGATTGTCGGCCAGGGTGACGTGCTTCCGCTCCGCCTCGGCCAGGTCTCCGAGCAGCTTCCGCGTGGACGCGTCGGTGATTGTGCCGGCAGCGCTTTCGTAGAAGCGCCGGGTTTCTGTTTCCATCACCTCGGCCTGGCGCCGGACTGCGTCGATCCCGAGCGGCCGGATCATCCAGATAGGCTTGCGGTGGATAAACCCCTTCACATCTTCACGACGGACTAACAGAATGTGTTCTCCGAACCGGCGCCGGTATTCCTCGATCAATTCACGGCGATGCTCGTCTTCCTCGGTCTCCATCTCTTTGAAGATTTGAGCGGTGGCTGGGTAGTCGGCTTTCAATCCCTCGGCGTAGTCGGCATAGATGCGCGCGTCCGTTTCCTCGGAAGAAATTGCCAGGGCCAGGATTTCCCGTTCCGAAAGGTCCTTGAAATTTTTTGCCACAGCCTTTGCTCCAGATTCAGTCGAACCCAATCGCCCGATCGCTACCAGCACTACTTCTTCGCCACCTCAGGAGGAGAGGGCGAAGACGCAGGCGGCGCCGCGGCGATCTTAACAACGTCGCCGGTCACGAGTGAGTCAGCCGGATTAAGAATGACTTTATCCGCGGGAGTCACGCCATCGACGATTTGGATGTTGGTGCCGAAATCGCGGCCGACTTTGATATCGCGGAGCTCCACACTGTTGTCCGGCTTCACCACTCCCACCTGCATTCCCTGGGCGCGGAACAGGAAGGCGTTGTTGGGCAAGGTAACAAGTTGGCCTAACGAACCCGCGGGCAGGCGCGCCTGGGCGTAGCTGCCCGGTTGAATCTGGTTATCCGGGTTATCCAGATGAAGTTCGACCAGCAACGTCCGGGAATTCACGGCGATTGATTCCGAAGTCGCCGCAACTTTCGCCTGCAACGTTTTGCCTCCCTGATCCGGGAAGACGACATCGATTGTTTGGTCCACGTGAATATCGGTGGCGTTCGCTTGCGGGACCCGGAAATAAATCCGGAGCGGATTCGTTTGCTGGATATGAAACATTTCCAGGCTCGTGTTATTCGCCACGATCAGGTCGCCGACGTTCAAATTACGCACTGTGATGGTGCCGGCGAACGGCGCTGTTACCCGCTTGAATGCGACCTGCTGTTCCAGAACCCGAACGTTGGCGGCAAAGGCATCCACGTTGGCCTGGTTCGTTGCCTGGGAGGTGGCCATGTTCTCGGCGTCGAGTTCTGCGACAACGCCCTGTTTGAATAGCTGCTGCCATTTCTCGTTCGTACTTTTGGCCTGCTCCAAACTTTTTTGGGCTAGCGCAGCCTGGGAGCGCGCCTGTTCGAGCTGATGATCGAGATCAGGCGTATCGATTTCAGCGAGCGCCTGGTCTGGCTCGACGTGGGCGCCGATGTCTACCGACCAGCTTTTGAGGTATCCATTGACCCGGGAAAAGATGCTCGCTTCCTGCCACGGTTTGATCTCGGCCGGAAGCATCAGTCCATCCGGAGGCGGACCAACAGTCGGTGAGACGACCGTAACCGCCGGGACCGCAAGTTGATTGGTGTCCGCTGTTGCTCTTGCGCGCTGTGACACCCGCGGCAACACGCCTGCTACGATTGCCCCGATCAACAGCGCCGCGCCAGCGATGAAGAGCAGACGAGACTTGCGTTTTCCAAGGAATGCAGGCGTGGCTGATCCGAAGAATCCCTCCTTTAGTTTCGTTAATGGGTTGTGGCTAATAGTCGTTCCGTTCATAAGGCCTCTGTCTCGTTAGGTCGCGGGAATGGCCGTGTCCAAATCCTGCGACCGGGTTGTTCCTTCCGGTTTGTCCTGTTTAGCGGACGACCGGTGCAAAAGGCTGAACACGACCGGCACAAAAAACAACGTGGCGACGGTAGCGATCATCAGGCCGCCGATGACACCGCGGCCAAGCGGCGCATTTTGTTCGCCACCTTCGCCAAGGCCGAGCGCCATCGGCAACATACCGATGATCATGGCGAGAGCGGTCATCAAGACGGGACGCAAGCGGGTCGTGCCCGCTTCCCACGCGGCGTGCAAGGGATCCATTCCTTCGTCGAGCTGCTGGCGCGCGAAGGTAACCACCAGCACCGAGTTGGCGGTGGCCACGCCCATGCACATGATCGCGCCCATCATGGCGGGCACGCTCAGGGTTGTGGCCGTGACGAACAATCCCCAGATCACGCCGGCGAGCGCACCCGTCAGCGCGGTGAGAATGATGAAAGGATCGAGCCAGCTCTGGAAGTTCACGACGAGCAGCAGGTAGATGAGCGCGACGGCCGCCACCAGACCGATGCTCAGTCCGAGAAAACTGGAATTCATCGTTAACGCCTGACCGCGCACCATGATGGAAGTGCCGCGTGGCAAATTCTTTTGCGCCTCGGCCACGATCGGCTTGATGTCGCTCAAGACGCTGCCGAGATCGCGGTTCGAAATTCCGCCATAAACGTCAACCACCGGCATGATGTTGTAGTGCGAATAAATCGGCTGGCTGTTTGTCCGGCTTAATGAAGCGACGTTGGTTAAGAGCTGTCCATTCCCGGCGCCGGGGGTTGACGCGCTCACCGGCAGCGATTGAAGTGCGTCGAGTGAGGCCAGCCGGTACTCGGGCGCTCGGACATTCACCAGATATTGAACGCCGGTAGTCGTATCCACCCAGTAGCTCGGCGCAGTTTGACCGCTGCCACTCAGGCTTAGCAGGACCGAGCCGGCCACGTCCCTCTCGGTAAGTCCTACGCCTGCGGCTTTGGTTCGATCGATGGCGAATTGGAGCCGCTGCAAGTGCGCGGGCTGTTGCACCCGAACATCGACCGCGCCGGGAACGCGCCGCAGCTTCTGCGCAAGCTCTCCCGCGATCTTGTGGTCCGTCGCCAGATCGCGGCCCAGAATCTGAATATCGAACGGAGCCGGTAAACCAAAGTTAATCGTCTGGGTTACGATGTCCGCCGGCAGAAAATAAAACTCGGCGCCTGGAAACTTCTGGTGCAGATCGAGGCGCAATTGCCGGACGTACTCTGCCGTCGGCTTATGATTTTGTTGGAGCGCGACGAGAACGTCACCGTCGGCTGATCCAGCGACGCCACTATTGTTGTAGCTCAAATTAATCCCGGAGGTCGGGAGGCCGATGTTATCGACGATTCCCTTGAGTTCCTGGGCCGGGATCCGCTGTTTGATCGCGGCTTCTACCTGATCGACGAGCTTGGCCGTTTCTTCGACACGCGTTCCCGCGACCGCGCGCACGTGCAATTGGAATGATCCCGCATCCACCGCTGGAAAGAAGTCCTCGCCGAGGAAGGGAACGAGGATCCAGGAACCCGCGCAAAGGGCGAGGAAGGTCACCGCAAAGACCCGGCGGTGCGTCAGGATCTTGCCTAACAAATCGTGATATCCTTTGCGTAAGCGGTCGAACCCGCGTTCAAAAAGCTGCTGAAGCGCGACGAACGGCCGCACCCAAAGCGCAGTCTTTGGCTTGGCGCCTTGCCCGGCGCCGGACGGCGTTCCTTCGCCGGGTTTGTGATGGTTGCGCTCGAACCACATGATCAGTGTTGGCACCAAGGTACGGGACAAGACATAGGAAGCGGCGACTGCGAACACGACGGCCTCGGCCAGCGGGACGAAGAGAAAACGCGCCACCCCCGAAAGAAGGAACATCGGGACAAACACGATGCAGATGCACAACGTCGACACGAACGCCGGCAGAGCGATTTCGCCGGCCCCCTTCATAATCGCGTCCTCCAGCTTTTCGCCCAGACTCATGTGACGCTCGACGTTCTCGATTGTCACCGTGGCGTCATCCACCAGAATGCCGACGGCCAGGGCCAGCCCGCCGAGCGTCATCAGATTAATTGTTTCGCCGATCAGGCTAAGGGCCGCGATCGACGACAACACCGCGAGCGGGATCGAAACGGCAATGATGATCGTGCTCCTCCACGAGCCGAGAAACAAAAGGATCATCAGCGCCGTCAAGGCGGCCGCGATGGCGCCTTCTCTTACCACGCCGCTAACCGCCGCGCGGACAAAGAGCGATTGATCGTTGAACTCTTTGACCTGAACCGCGGTCGAAACAGTTTTCAGGACATTGGCCATCGCCTGTTTCGCTCCGGACACGACGCTGAGCGTGGAAGCGCTGCCGCTCTTGAAAACACTAAGCAGAGTGCTGCGGATGCCATCCTGACGAACGATGTTTTGTTGCGGGTCGTAACCGTCGCGGACCTGGGCAACGTCGCCGACTCGAATCTGAGTGCCATCGACTACTTTGATCGGCAGTTCATTCAGGTTGTCGATCCGCGTCGGAAACGTATTGATGTCGATCGGAAACTGCATCGCGCCAAATTTGGTCGTGCCACTGGGGAAAACGAGCGCCTGATTATTGATCGCGGTCGTTACATCGGTTTGCGTCAGGTTTTTCTCCTGAAGCTTTCTCGGATCGAGATCTACCGAGACGAGTCGTTGCTTGCCGCCGAAAGGGAAAGGAATCGCGATGCCTGGAACGCTGACCAGGCCGACGCGAATCTGATTGAGCGTAACGTCGAAGGTCTGTTGTTCGGAAAGCGTATTGCTGCCGACGCCATATTGCAGAACCGGAACAGTCGCCGCGTCGTACTGAATGATGAGCGGGGGTGTGGCGCCGGCTGGAAGCTGCCTTAGGATTGTCTGGGAGACGGCGGTGACTTGAGCGACGGCGGTGGAGATCGTAACCCCCGGCTGAAAGTAGAGTTTGATGATCCCGATCCCATCGTACGACGTGGACTCGATATGCTCGATGTTGTTGACCGTGGTGGTGAGCGCCCGTTCCTGCGTGTAAATGATGCGCTGCTCGATCTCGCGCGCGCTCAGCCCGGTGTAGTTCCAGATAATGCTGACTACCGGGATGTTAATGGACGGAAAAATATCAGTGGGGGTCTTGATCAGGACAAACGGGGTCACCAGGAGTAGAAGCAGCGCGGCTACGACAAATGTGTAGGGTCGATTGAGAGCTAAACGAATAATCCACATAACACTTCTCCGGTTCGGCCAAACCAACTAGAGAACCCACTGAACGAGCAGATTACTTACATAGGTGATGGCAACGCCGAGGATGGAGCAACCCAGGACGAGCCCCAAAGACTTGGCTACGATAAGAGCGACGTTCGTGTTCATGATTATAGATTACGCCGCGCCACGGCTAAGCCGCTATTGCGCGCGTGAGGGATTTTTCACTGCCGCCGGCGAGGTGATTTGCGCTCCCTCGTTCGAGGTATAGCGGGTAGTGCTCCAGGTCCCGCACCGCCGATGTCACGGTTTCTCAATCAGTCGTTTGAAATTGTGCAGATACCTATCGACCCGATTTGAGACGGCGCCGCCGAAGCTGGAGCTCAACTTTAAACTGATTCGTGTCGCTCGGTCCGAACACGACTCGAAGGAGACGACGCCGGTCGCGAGGTGGGCGGGCGCGTGACCGTTGGCCACAGTTCGCCAGGCCAGTCTTCGCTCTGGAACACGAAGCATGATCTCAAGCATCGCGTCGTATCGCTTTCCGTTGAAAGCGAGGGTGGCGACGAAATGGTGCGCGTCCAATTTCCGCACGCGTTTGATCGCCGTGATGAATTTTGGATACTCCTCAAACCGCAGCCACTGTCCGTAAACGTCGGCGACTGGCGCTTTCACCACGATTGCCCCCGCCGCGGCGTCAATCGTCCGCGCTCTGTTCCTATTATTTAACATTGGTTCGTCAGACGTCGGACCGCGCGTATTCGTCTTTCGAAGACGTCCGGCTCCAGTCGTCGGTGAAATTAATTGTGATTTCCTAATGCTCTAACGCTAGTGGGCCGGCGGTCTGTCACCACCTTGCAGTGGCGGGATTTTGCACTGCCTCTTTCGAGGGAGGATGAAAGCTGGCGGAGAGCCCGGACGGCTGTTAAATTATCGGGCCAGCGTTGTTAGGCGGATCAACAACGATGGCTTGTCATGAAATCCAGCTCGAGAGGATCGGTCGATGTTTCATCGGCTTCGCAGCACGCCGGAAGCTTTCATCCCGTTTCTAGCCAGGAAAGGAAAAACGCCCATGCATGCGACCGAAGACAAAACTAAAACTCCCGAAAGCGACGGCCAACCGATGCGGTTTGCCAATGCGACGCTCGGCAAACATCGCCATGTCTGCGCGTTTTTCCATGGCACGGAGGAGGAGTATCGCGTGCTGCTTCCTTTTATTAAGGAAGGGCTCGCGCGCGGCGAGAAGGCGTTTCACATTGTCGATCCAAAATTGCGCGACGACCACTTAGGGCAACTTTCCTCAGCCGGCGTCGATGTCCCTTCGGTCGAGAAGAATGGGCAGTTCGAGCTGCACCACTGGCACGAAGTTTATTTGCGCGACGGTCATTTCGACAAGGACCGGATGCTTGCCTGCATGCAGGAGGTATTGGAACAGAGTCAGCGCGATGGCTTCCCTCTCGCCCGCGTCATGGGCCATGCCGAATGGGCTTCAGGCGACTGGCCCGGGGTAGATGATTTTCTCGAATACGAGTGCCGGCTGAACGACATCATACCCCCGTATAAGGATGCCGTAATCTGTCTTTATGATCTGACGAAGTGCGGCGGCAACCTCATCATCGACGTGATGCGAACTCACCCAATGATCCTCATCGGCGGCATCGTCCAGGAGAACCCGTTCTTTGTCCCGCCGGCTGAGTTCTTGCGGGAATTGCGCGAACGCCGCTCGCCGCGGACTAAAGCAACGGCCTGAAGTTTACCTCAGGATGGAAACGGAGGATGGAATATTGGAAGCAGACGTGAGGCGATATGGCCGGTCAAATTAGCAAAGAGAGAATCGCGAAGTCGCATTCAAACGCGCGGCGGGCGTCACGCGTGATTTTTGGTTATGGGCTTTCCGTCATGTCGGTCGCGCTCGCCACGGGCGCTACCCTTTTTCTGCAGGGCTACTACAACACGTTTCGCACTCCGCTCTTCTTTCCAGCCATCCTGCTAAGTACGTGGTTCGGCGGCACCGCGCCGGGGTTGTTCGCCGTGCTGCTCTCAACTCTGTCCGTCAACTTTTTTTTCCTCGAGCCGAGGTTCGCATTCTCATTTGGCGCTCACGATATTCCTCACCTTGCCGTCTTCCTGTTTTCAGCATTGCTCGTTAGCTCCTGGAGCAACATGCGGGGACGCGCCGAGCGTGGCTTGCGGCGGGCGCGCGATGAACTCGAGACCAAAGTCCGAGAGCGAACTGCGGCCCTGAGTCGCAGCAACGAGCAATTGCGGCTGCAGATTGCCGAGCGCGAGCGGGCTGGCAGCGTTTTGCGCGAGCAGGCCAGTCTCCTTAATCTCGCGCACGACACTGTCTTCGCCCGCGACATGAACGACGTGATCACTTACTGGAATCGCGGCGCTGAGGAACGATATGGCTGGTCGAGCGAAGAAGCCGTTGGCCGCGTCACTCATGAACTCACGCAGACCTCCTTCCCCGTCCCGCTCCAGGAAATAAATGCCGAACTACTCGAGACCGGCCGGTGGGAAGGAGAATTGGTCCACACCCGCCGCGACGGGACTCAGGTTACGGTAGCGAGTCGATGGGCCCTGCAACGGGATGAAGCGCAAAACCCGATAGCTATTCTGGAGACGAACAACGACATCACCGAGCGCAAACGAGCGGAAAGTGCGCGGCGGAATAGCGAAGAGCAGTATCGGGACCTCATCAACGCGTCGCCAGACGCCATCTGTGTGATCGACGCGGAGGGCACCTGTGTCTTGGTGAACCCCGCAGGGATCGAGCTGGCGGGACGTTCGGAAGCCGAGCTGATCGGCAGTTCAATCGCCGACACTTACCTTCCGGAAGAACGCTACCTGTTGGAGCATCGGATCGAAAAATTGAAAGCGGAAGGATCTTTCCGGTTCGAGCGACAATTCGTCCGCGGAAATGGCAAGGTGATTCCGGTGGAAGTTTCCTTGTCCGCGCTTCGTGGCCGATATTATCAATCCATCATCAGAGACATCAGTCAGCGGAAGCGCCGCGAAGGGCTCCTGGCCGGAGAGAACCGGGTTCTTGAAATGGTCGCGAAAGGCGATTCGCTTCCCGATATCCTCGACACCTTGTGCCGCCTGGTGGAAGAGCAATCCAGCGGAGTGCTCGCCTCGATCTTATTGATGGATGGGAACGAAAAACAATTGCGACACGGGGCGGCGCCGAACCTTCCAAAAACTTACACAGAAGCGATTGACGGAGCGTTCATTGGGCCGGCTGTCGGTTCCTGCGGGACGGCCGCGCATCGGCGCGAACAGGTGATCGTATCCGACATCACGGTCGATCCGCTCTGGGCGGATTTCCGCGAACTCGCTTTGACGCACTCGCTACGCGCTTGTTGGTCCACGCCGATCTTTTCTTCCGAAAACAAAGTGATCGGGACATTTGCCATGTACTATCGTGAGCCACGCAGCCCGAGTCCTCAGGAGCAGGACACGATCACACACATTACCTATCTCGCCGGCGTCGCTATCCAGCGAAAATTGGCAGAAACGGCTCGACGCGAGAGCGAATCGTATCTGGCGGAAGCGCAGCGCCTCAGCCATACCGGGAGTTGGGCTTGGACGCCGGCCACCGGCGAGATCAGATATTGGTCGGAGGAAACCTATCGCCTGCTTGGCTTCGATCCAGACGCCGGGCCACCGCGATTCGAAAAATTCTTTGGCCGCCTTTGCCCGGAGGACCAGGACAGAGTCAGAGAGCTGTTCGGAAAATCGATTGCCCAGAAGGCGGATTTCGAAACTGATTATCGCATTATTCACCCGAGCGGCGAGATCAAGCACATTCACGCCGTGGGACACCCGGTTTGCGATGAGGCCGGTCATTTTTTGGAATTCGTGGGGACAGTCATCGACGTAACCGAGGCCAAGCGCGCGGAAGAAGCGCTGCGAGCATCCGAGCAAGTCGCGCGCGGGCAGGTGGAGGCGCTGGCCCAGAGTCTCGATGTTTTGGCCACCGCGCCGGAACCGGAGAAATTCATAGGCCAGATGCTGAGCACGATTGGCCGTCTCCTGAACGCGCAAAGCGTGACGCTGTGGTTACTGGATCACTCAGCCGACTCGCTCGTCTTGCGCTCGATGGCGAAGGGTGGAGAATTGGCCGCGCCTGATCCGGAACATCCATTCATGAAGGACCCGTCGTTTTGGAAACAAAACGCGGTGATTCGGGAGCTTCTTTTTACAGCAGGTCCGGTCGTTTGCGACGACTTGGAAACTGATCCGCGCGTCAATGGCGAGTGGGGCGATTATTTGAAGCTAAACGGAACGAGAAGATTCATGGCAGTGCCGATCTTAGTGGGTGGACAGGTGAGAGGTTTTGTTGGGATCCGACATAGCGATCTGGCATCGTACCGGCCGGAGGAGATTGAATTAACCCAGGCGCTCGCCCATCAAGTGATGCTTGCCATTCAACTCAATGAGTTTGCCGAGCAAGGCCGGCGGGCGGCGGTTTTTGAAGAACGAAATCGAATGGCGCGTGACATCCACGATACTCTTGCGCAGGGTTTCACCGGTGTGATTGTGCAATTGGAAGCGGCCGAGGATGCGATTTCGTGCGGCTCTCGCAAGGAAGGCGACGCTCATTTGCATCGCGCTGGTCAATTGGCCCGGGAGAGTCTCAGCGAAGCCCGGCGATCCGTGCATGCCTTGCGCCCGAGGGCCTTGGAAACGCACAATTTTTGGGACGCGCTCAAAGGTATCATTAGGAACACGACCGTGGGAACACCGCTCCATACGAAATTCGCGGCGCAAGGCAAACTCCCGACGCTTCCTCAGGCCTGGCAGGAGAACCTGCTCCACATCGGACAGGAAGCTTTGACCAATACGCTCAAGTACGCCCGGGCTCGCAACTTCGAAACCCGGCTAAGCTACAAGGCGAAAGAGCTGCGGCTGGAACTTCGTGACGACGGCGATGGATTCAAAATCAAAGAGCGAAATGACGGCGTGGGTCTTACCGGAATGCGCGAGCGTGTCGAACAAATGGGCGGGACCCTAACTCTCAAGAGCCAGCGTGGTAAGGGGACCAACATCGTCGTGGTCCTACCCTGCCAGGAAAGGGCGGTCGCATGAAAAAGAAAAAAAAGGTTGTCTCCAAATCCCCTCGCTTGACGAAGAAGTCGGCGCCTTCGGTGAAGAGCGTCCAGAAGAAACCTCGTATCAATGTGCTCATCGCGGATGATCACAGTGTGGTTCGCGAAGGTTTGGTTTCGCTCATCACTCGGAAAGCGGATATGACGGTCGTCGGTGAGGCAAGCAATGGACGTGAAGCCGTCGATCTTTGGAAGCAACACCACCCCGACGTGACCTTGCTCGATCTGCGAATGCCGGAGCTCGATGGCGTTGGCGCGCTCAAGGAAATTCGTGGCGACAACGAGAAGGCGAAAATTATTGTCCTCACAACGTTCGACGGCGACGAAGATATCTATCGCGCGATTCAAGCTGGCGCGAAAGGTTATCTGCTCAAGGACGCACCGCGCGAAGCATTAATGGATTGCATTCGCCGGGTGCACGCCGGCGAAACCTGCGTGCCGGTGCACCTTGCGGCCAAACTCGCGCAACGCGTCGGCGGCGAAACCTTGAGCGGACGCGAAATAGAAGTGCTCAAGCTGATGGCCCAGGGCAAGAGCAACAAAGAGATAGGATCGGCCCTCTTTATCAGCGAAGGCACCGTGAAGTCGCACGTGAAGGGTATCTTCGCCAAGATGAATGTGATCAGCCGGACGGAAGCGGTCGCTAACGCGACCCGCCGCGGTTTGATTCAACTGTAGGCCAATCTCTTTCGTTGGGCGGCTTCGCTTCGATCCTGCCTCGAACGAGGGATTAGGAATCACCTCGCGAGCGGCACCGAAAAATCCCCAAGGCGAGGCGTGGCGGGAATCTTCTCGCCCAGAGTACCTTCACCCATGAAAAATACGGTACTCAAACAAAGCATCATTGGCCTCGCTGCCGTTACCCTCTTGAGTCTGCTTACGGCATGCGCAACGTCGCCTTACGCAAGTAGACCACTGGCATCGCGGGACAGCTCCGGTCCGGTGAGGGACCCCGACATAATCAGTGGTGGAAACAGAATACCAGTTACAACCTACTACGATTGGCCACCTATCGGAGACCAAGGCCCACGATAGGAACATTACGACGCCGGTCACGTCGCCTGGTGCTGAAGCGAAGCGAACAATCTTTGAGGCGTTCACCTATGATAAAGACAATCTCCTATCTCGGTCTCGGGACGATGGGCGGCGGTATGGCGTCCAACCTCCTCAAAGCTGGTTACAAACTTACCGTCTGGAATCGGAGCATTGAAAAATGCGAACCGTTCGCCGCAAAAGGCGCGCGCGTAGCCGTTACGCCAGCCGACGCAGTCCGCGACGCCGAACTCGTCATCTACAGTTTGAGTAACGACCAGGCGGTCGAGGACGTTGTCTTTGGCGCGAAAGGAACCCTACATGGAGTCAAGGAAGGCCAGATAGCGATGGACATGAGCACGGTCCTTCCCGCGATGAGCTTGCGAGAGCAGGAAGCTTACGCAAAGCGCGGTGTGGACTTTATTGACGCACCGGTCTTCGGCAGTAAAAACGAAGCTGCGAACGCCGAGCTTTGGATTATGGCCGCGGGCAACAAGGCCATTTTTGAAAAAGTGAGGCCGGTCCTGGAGCAACTGGGACAAACGGTTCACTACTTCGGCAAGAACGGAAACGCCACGGCCATGAAACTGGTGGGGAACCTCATCGTCGCATTAGAAATGGAAGCGCTGGGGGAGGGGCTTGTCCTCGCGCAAAAGGCCGGTCTCGATTTGAATATGGTAATGGAAGTCCTGAAAGTCGCGGACTTCCGCTCACCGCTGATCGCGAGCAATGGTCAGAATATTTTGAAGCGCGACTTCTCTCCCAGCTTTGCCCTGAAGCTTATGCTGAAGGACGCTGGCCTGATCGATAGTTTTGCTGAAAGCTTGAAGTCGCCCACCCCCGCGCTGCGTGTTGCTCAAAAGAATCTCGAGTCGGCCGTTACGCTTGGGTTCGGAGAGGAAAACGCCTCTGCCTTGATCAAGGCGCTCGAGAAAGAAGCGGGCGTCGAAGTAAAGGCACGTTGACCCTGAATCCCAGTTAACCATTCTCCTTAAAAGAGGGAGCCACAAAGTGAAGCGCGTCTTGATCGGTGTTGTGATGGTAGCAGCGACCGTCGCGCTGATTTGCGGTTGTGACCGTTCGGCCAAAAAGGCGAGCTCCCAACTGCCGCTAATTCCAGAAACGGATCCGTTAGCGCAGCCGAAGTCGCTTCAACAACTTGGCGCGCCGGTTGCCATGACTCGTGCCGCGATCCCTGTGGACAATCCGCAGACTCCTGAGAAAATTTCCCTGGGCCAGAAACTTTTTTTCGACCGTCGCTTATCGGTTAACGGGACTGTCTCATGCAGCACATGCCATGATCCCGCGCTTGCCTTCACCGACCGGAAGCCCACCTCCGTCGGCGTCCAAGGCCGCGTCGGTCAGCGCAATGCACCAACCGTCCTGAATGCCCTCTATAATAAGACGCAGTTCTGGGACGGCCGGGTGAACACGCTCGAGGAGCAGGCCGCGCTGCCGATTGTCAATTCCGTTGAGATGGGCCACCCAAACCTCGATGCCGCGGTGGCGCAGATCGCAGCGGTTGAAGAGTACCAGCAAGCCTTCCGCGTTGTCTTCGGTCGCCCTCCCAATGGCGCTGATCTGGTGCGCGCGATCGCGTCCTACGAACGCACTCTTTTATCCTTTGATTCACCCTTTGATCACTTCATCGCTGGTGACAAGAACGCGATCGATGAATCGGCCAGGCGCGGCTGGGAGCTCTTCAACAATCAGGCCCGGTGCAATAAATGTCATGCGTTGACGGACACCACGCGAGACGTCACGAACCTGATTGATAATGACTTTCACAACATCGGTGTCCTCATCGTCCAACACAAGGTCGTCCCGCTGGCGCGCCAGGCTGAGCAGCTCGTCCAAACAGGCGACACGTCGGCCATCGATCAAG
This sequence comes from Verrucomicrobiota bacterium, assembly GCA_041167565.1. GTDB lineage: Bacteria > Verrucomicrobiota > Verrucomicrobiia > Chthoniobacterales > UBA10450 > AV80. Next base: position 13,939 of record JBEEHU010000089.1, read on the forward strand.
CCGCCATCCAGACGGACATGTCCGCGCTAGGGCGTTTTCTCGTTACCAAGAAGGAGCCTGATATCGCTTCCTTCAAGACACCGAACATACGCAACGTACTGGTGACAGGACCTTACTTTCACGATGGCTCGCAAGAGACACTTTGGGATGTGATCGACCACTACAACAAAGGCGCCGGCTTGCAGAATCCATATCTCGACCAGGACATCCAGCCGCTCGCCCTGAGCGAAAGCGATATTGACGATCTCGTTGCTTTCATGGTGTCGCTCACGAGCCCGAACTACAAGGAACAGGGTGCAACGGAATTAGCGCGCCAGCGTACAATCGCCAAGACGACTCGGCCCCAGCGCGACACAGCCCGGGCGTTTGGCCCGAAACCACCGCCGCCCGCTCCGCCCAAGTAGGCCTCTTTAGTTTTGTGCGCTGCCGGCCCTCTCCAAAGAGGGACCGCGAATCACCTCACAAGCGGCAGTGAAAAATCCTCCGCATGCGCGGTCGCGGTTCGCGTTCATTAGCCGCAAAGTTTGACCAAGAAACACAAGAGCAAGAGCGGCAAAGGAGCCTAAAGAAATGAAACTATCAACCCATTTACTGATACCTCTTCTTGCGTGCAGCGTTGCCGCGAGCGCAATCGTTCACGCGGGAACGGGCACAGACCCTGATTGGTCGAAGCTGATCGCGAGCATGGACAAAATGCACATGGCCATGGGTGGAATCGAGCGGTCCGGCAACGATGACGTCGATTTTGTCAGATTGATGCTTCCGCATCACCAGGCGGCAGTCGACATGGCCAGGGCCCGACTCTTGTACGGCAAGGATCCGCAAATGCGCGAACTGGCGCAGAAAATCATCACCGACCAGCAATCAGAAATTGGGTTGATGCAGGGCTGGCTGAAACAGCAGCAGCCAGCCCAGGTGGAAATAAACCCAACGCCTACTGCCGACACCGCAAAGGGCAACTAACGGGGAGATTGGTCCGTTGGGTCTTGTCTTTCTATTTAGCATGGAAGGGTTAACAAGCATCCGGAGCAGGTTCGGTCCGAAGGAGACGATGGATCGATTGGAAACAGAAATTCGCACGCAGGGGATGACGGTCTTTGCTCGGATCGATCATGCCGCAGGCGCAGCAGGAGTGGAACTGAAATTGGCGCCGACGGAGCTCATCATCTTCGGTAACGCTCGCGGCGGCACCCCGCTGATGCAGTCCGCGCAAACGGTCGGAATCGATCTGCCGTTAAAGATACTTGTCTGGGAAAATAGAGCGGGCAAGACTTGGATTTCGTACAACGAACCCAGTTGGATCGCTCAGCGACACAGCGTAGCCAAGGCAGAGCCCATCGTGAGTAAAATGGCTGCCGCGCTCAACGCGATGTCGAAAGTGGCGGCGGGCACTCGCTCAAGGCATCGAAGTTTGGATCGACGGAACCGAGCGCCGCACTCAGTTCTTGTCGGAGACGAAATGCGGCCTTAGTCACCTAAATATATGAGTAAGAGCACAACCGCGAACGCCCGCCCCGCCGAAGCGAGCGGGACATTTGTCATCGGCGACATTCCGGTTCGCCGCCTCGGCTTCGGTACGATGCAACTCACCGGTCCCGGCGTCTGGGGAGAACCGCCGGATCATTCAGAGGCGATCGCCGTTCTGAAGCGGACCGTGGAGTTGGGCATCAATCTCATCGACACCGCCGACTCCTACGGCCCCGAAGTGGCCGAGCGTCTCATCGCCGAGGCCTTGCATCCCTATCCAGCCGACCTGTTGATCGCGACCAAGGCCGGCTTTCAACGGCCGGGGCCTAACAAATGGGTTGAGGACGGCCGCCCCGAGCATCTGCGGTCGGCAGTCGAGAGCAGCCTTCGCCGGCTGCATCTTTCGCGGATCGATCTGTTACAATTGCACCGCATCGATCCGAAGGTGGCGCTGGAAGATCAAATTGGAGCATTGGTCGATCTTCAGCGCGAGGGCAAGATCCGCCACCTAGGATTGTCGGAAGTCAGCGTCCAGCAAATCGAGGCGGTTAGGCGCATCACCCCAATCGTTTCGGTGCAGAATCGATACAATCTCGTGGACAGAAAATCGGAGGGCGTGCTCGGGTATTGTACCCGGGAAAACATTGGCTTCATTCCGTGGTTTCCACTTGCCACAGGTGAACTCGCGAAACACGAGGGTCCGCTAACACGCGCCGCGAAGCGCCTCAAGGCACAGCCGGCGCAGGTCGCACTCGCCTGGCTCCTTCGGAAATCTCCGGTGATGCTTCCGATTCCCGGGACTTCGAAGGTCAAACACCTCGAAGAGAATACTGCGGCTGCTCTGATCGATCTTGACGATTCAACCGTGACAGAATTGGAACGACTCGCCGGCGAATAATTCCTCGGCCCGCTTCTTCGCGCTCGGTGGACGCCCGTGAGTATCTCGAAAGGGGTATTTCGAAATCCTACGCTCGGGCAATAGCGGGGATGCGGTCCAGCGAATACTCTCTGTTATGAATGAAAGCACACACGGGCCTGTCGCGACTAACATTGCCCTTTGGTTCACCATGCTCAGCCCGTTAATCGGCCTGATCGTCGCACTTTTGGGCGCGCGGCTTTTCATTCCGCTGAGCGGTTAGGCAAACGGCGGCAAGCTGTCGCCAAGAGAAATCATGAACAGAACAAGCGAAGAAAAGTTTATCCCGCAGATCGCCGAGCCGAGCAAAGGGAAACCGTGCATCTTAATAGTCGATGATAGCCGCGATTTTACCAACGCGGCCAAGGTCGCGCTGGAAAAGACCGGCCGCTACTTCGTTGGCGAAGAAAATGACCCGGGCAAAGCTCATCAAACAGCCCGAGACTTTAAACCGGACCTCATCCTCCTCGATATTGCGATGCCGGAAACGGACGGAGGTGAGGTCGCCGCCTGATTCAATCCGATCCTTCATTGGACAGAATACCGATTGTGTTTCTAACGGCTCTTGTGACGACGGCTGAAGGAAGGTCCGGCCTGCGGATCCAGGGACATTCGTTCCTGGCCAAACCAATCAGTCTCTCAGACCTGGTCAAAAGCATCGAAGAGAATCTGCCGTCCCGTGCGGCCTTTTGAACAAAGGCGCGAGCACACTCTGACTTATGGCCATCGTGGTGCGTCGGTTAGTTACCGGGAGTTGTGTTCCCTCGCGTAGCTCCCTCCGAAGAGGGAGTAACGGTTCTTCCTTCGGTAGCATCGAAATATCCATCGAAGGCGTCGTGGCGATCACTCAAGGGCATTAGTAGACTTTTCCCATGAACGCGAACAATTCCCTAGTGCTAGCGGTGGTCGAACAGGCTGGTCTACCTGCGCTGCGCGTCGCATTCACCATCGCGCTCTTCCTCTTTCTCTACGCGGGAGTTTTTATTTTCCGCAGGCGCCACCAGTTGTTCGATCGCGATCCAAACGTGGAGAATGACGTCCCGGTCGTCCGGCACAATCGGGTGGAGGCAATTCTGTTTATTTGGACCGCTCTGACGGTTGTCCTGTTCAGCATCGTATACCAGGTGTGGAGAGCGTGACCTCACAAGCCAAGGAGAAAAAATGATGAGCGCATTTACTCGTCGAGACTTTATCGGAAAAGCCGCGGTAGCTATAGGCAGCTTTGCCGCATTGCAAAAAGTAGTCGGTGCAGGCCACCCGACTGATCCGGGTCCAGCCAATCCGGGGCTTGATGGCCAGAACCCCGATTCCATCTGGCCACCCGGCACTGACTCCAAGAGCCTGGTCCAAAACTTCAAGTATCCGTTCTCTTTTGCAAACAAGCGTGTTTATGAAGGCGGTTGGTCGCGTGAGGTGACTGTTCGGGAACTGCCCGTCTCCAAGACCCTGGCGGGCGTAAACATGAGACTCACACCCGGAGGCTGCCGGGAACTGCATTGGCACACGGCCGGTGAGTGGGCCATTATGCTTTACGGGACGGCGCGGATTACGGCGATCGACCTGGACGGCAAGAGTTTCGTTGCTGATGTGGGGAAGAACGATCTTTGGTTTTTCCCCAGCGGTGTCCCGCACTCCATTCAGGGCCTCAATCCCGACGGTTGCGAATTCATGCTCGTGTTCGACGACGGTGAGTTTTCCGAATCCGAGACAGTGCTGTTGAGCGACGCGATGGCGCATCTACCGCCCGAGGTGCTTTCAAAAAATTTCGGCGTTGGCGAACGAGCGTTTCAGAATGTGCCCAAAGAAGAGCTATTTATTTTACAGGCGGATGTTCCAGGAGGCCTGGAGGCCGATCAGAAAGCAGCGGCGGGAACACGGGGAAAATCACCGAAGGATTTTGCCTTTCGCACGATGGAAGAGCCGCCGACAAAGCAAACAAAAGGGGGCGAGGTGCGCATCGTTGATTCGAGCAACTTCAAAGCCTCAACCACAGCGATGGCCATGGTCACCGTGCACCCGGGCGGTTTAAGAGAACTGCACTGGCACCCGAACGCGGACGAGTGGCAGTACTATATCGCCGGCAAGGGACGAATGACTGTGGTGGCGACCGGCAGCAAAGCCCGGACAATGGACTTTCAGGAGGGCGATGTCGGATACGTGCAGAAGAGCCTGTTGCACTACGTCGAGAACACGGGCGACGCCGATTTGGTGTTCCTCGAGATATTCAAGGCCGATCGCTTTCAGGACATTTCATTCTCGGAATGGCTGGCGCACACGCCGCCGGAATTGGTGATGGCGCACCTCAAAATCGATAGGGCAACCTTCGATGCGATCCCTAAAAATGGCGCGGTGGTAACGCCGCTGTCGTAGGAGGAGTTTATGCGAACGAATAATCGATGGGTAATTGCAATCGCGGGAGTGTTTCTGCAGATCGCGCTGGGTGCGGTCTATGCGTGGAGCGTTTTCCGCGTACCGCTCACGAAGCAATTCGGATGGAGCATCTCCGAAGTAACGCTGACGTTCACGATTAGCATCTTTGTCCTGGGATTTGCCGCGTTCTTCGGAGGCCTGTGGCTGAACCGCAAAGGACCGCGCATCGTTGCCTTGACCGGCGGCGCGCTTTACGGACTTGGAGTTATTCTGGCCAGTTTCTCACGTGACCTGTGGTGGTTATATTTCAGTTACGGCGTAATCGGCGGAATCGGTCTTGGTTTTGCCTACATTGTTCCCGTCGCTGTGCTGGTGAAATGGTTCCCGGATCGCAGGGGACTCATTACCGGCATCGCGGTGGGCGGATTTGGAGCTGGTGCGCTCATTACCGCGCCTGTCGCTACGCGACTCATTCAGAGCGTTGGCGTCCTAAGCACATTCGCTTATCTCGGGATCGCCTATCTAATTGTCACCCTTATTGCCGGATTCTTTATGCAAAATCCACCCGATGGATGGAAGCTCGAGGGTTGGGCGCCGACAGCTACCGAAACTTCGCACCGCGCGGCCCACGATTTCACCCTGAGCGA
>JBEEHU010000090.1:0-3674 GCA_041167565.1 Verrucomicrobiota bacterium
GCGATCCGCCCCCCAAGCGAGACGCCTGTCGCGTAGCTCGATCCCCACACGATCGGGGTGTGCTCATACTTTGAGTGCGCGTCGATGCGCGTCCGCGCGAACTCAGGTGCCGAGAGCGGCGGCTCGAGATCGGAAACCGCGGTCACGTTTTCATAGGGAAACGGCGCGTTGATGAATGGGTTGTCCCACGCGAGATGCCGTGCGTTCCAGCCACCCACGACCGTCGCGAATTTACCGATCTGCAAACTCAACCGCCCATCTTCCCACGGCGTGACGCGCATTGCATATTCATCGAGACGCACTTCCGAGCCGCCGTTGCTCGGATCGAAGCCGCGGTCTGCCCTCGCCTGGGCGAAGAGGTAAATGCGCGATCCGAGCTGCCCATCGAGAAAAAGTGTGAGGCGCGGATTGAAAAGGCTGTCACTCGTGGAGTCGATGAGACCGGGAGCGGGTTGCGAGAAATGATACGCTTCCAGTTCGAGCGTGCCGCTCAGCCGCGCGCGCACGTTTCCATCGGAGGTGCTGAGCGTCAGCGCCTGGTCCACGCGATCGAGAAAGTCGTCCGCGGCGCGTCCTGAGCTGGCAATCGCGAGGAGATAGAGCGTGGTGAGGAGGGCTTTCATGCGGATGCGAGGACGCCGTCGGACGATTGCGCAACGCGGCGAAAGCGCACTTCAAATTCCGTCCAATCATGGTCAGAACGCGCCAGTCGTAGATCGCCGCCGTGCAAACGCGCCAGTTCGCGGGCGAGGTTCAGACCGAGCCCGTGGCCAGGCACATTTTCGCCGATCGCGCCGCGATGAAAGCGCTCGAAAATGTGCTCGCGGTTCTCCTCGGGGATCGTCGCGCCCGTGTTGCCGATGCTCAGGATGGCCGCGTCGCCTTCCTCGCGGCAGGCGATGCGGATTTCGCCGCCGGGCCGGTTATACTTCCGCGCGTTCTCCAGCAGATTTTGCAGGATGAGCGCGATGTAACGTTTCTCGCCGGTGACTTGCAGGGAGGGACATTCGGAATCCACCTTCACCTCGAAGGGATCGGGCAGGGCGCTCAGATCATCGACGAGCGAGTCGATGAGCTGCATGAGATCAACGGGGGTGAAGTTGATCTGCAGACGCCCCGCATCCATCCGCGAGAGGAGCAGCAGGTCTTCGACAATGCTCGTGAGCCGAAAGGTCTGATGCACCAGACTCGCAACCTCCTCGCGCATCGGGGGCGTCATCTCTTCGAGAGCGAGCAATTCTTCGAGTCCGGCGCGAAGGACGGTCACGGGCGTTTTGAGCTGATGCGAAGCATCGGCGGAAAAGCGCGCGGAGCGTTCCAGCTCGGCCTCAGCGCGCGCGCGTTGCGCACGATCTTCCGCAGAATCGATCGCCAGTTTCTCGACCGGCTGCGACAGTCGCCCTGCGAGAAAGTGACTCACCACAACGGCGCCGAGGAGAAGTACTGCACAGGCGATGGCAGCCTGCCAACGGAGCTGCCCCTGCCGCGCTAACAGCGCAGTAAGCGGGTAAATGCAGACTTCGTAGGCGGGCGGGAACAGCGAATCCGGATTGAGCCGCTTGAAAAAAAGCCGGTGAGGCGTGCCGTCCAGCTTAACGTTGAGGCTGTTCTCCGGTCGGTTCGGACCGGCGACGGCTCGGCTCAACTCGGCTGCAACGGTAGCGCGCGACGACTCCGACAACTCTGGGAGATAAAGGCGGCCGCTCAACCAAATGCCGCTCCTCATCCCGCGCGCCACCACACCGGTGCCGAGCTCCACGGGTTTGAAACCGAGCGCCAGCGCCGCGATGCCTTCGCCTGTCTCGCTCGAAAAAATCGGCATCGCAATCACTTCATCCACGGTCTCACCGCCAGCCGGCAGAGCCTGCAAAAGGTAGCCTAGTTGCTGTTTCTCCGGCGCCCGCGGCAGCGCGAGCATCGCTTCATCGTCCGGGCGGAGGTCTCCGATGTCCGCATTGCCCGGCGCGGCGATCACCCTCCCCTCCGCATCGAGGAAGCGGTAAAAGCGAGCATGAAGCACTCGCGATAGCGGGTCGTCCGCGGCATCTTCTTCCTCCATCACGTCGCGCAATTCGTCCTTCGCGCTCGGATACAAAAGGTCCAGCGCGTTGTCTTCCAACGCCGCGTGAATGCGCGGGCGGCGGACGAGCGAACGACAACGCTCGGCCAGCGCAGCGTGACGCACTTCCTGGACGCCGTGCAGCGACGCGAGCTCGGCCTGAAAGTCGCGCTGCAAGTCGTGCTCCGTTTCCGCCGCCACCTTCCGCTGCGCGAAATAAAGCCCGCTGCCCGTGATCCCGAACGCGAGCAGTGCCATCGCGACCAGCAGCCTCGCGCGGAACTTTGCGACGCCGGTGTTTTCGGTCGTTGCTCTCACGGAAAATCCACGTGCTGCGTCGAGCCGGCTTTCAGTTCCACGGGTTGTTCGAGGGTCGTCTTGCTGCTCAACCACGCCTTCAACGTAAAGCGTCCCGCAGGCAGTCCCGTCAGGCGAAATCGACCTTCCGCATCCGTCACGACGAAGTGCGGCGTCTCAAGCACGAGGATGAGCCCGCGCATGTGCTCGTGAATGTCGCAGCGAAGCGTGACGAGACCGGCTTTGTCGAAAACTTGCGACGGGATGGGGCGCTCTTCGGGGCGGTAGCGACCGAGATCAAAGCGCTTCGCCGGTGAGTAGGAAAAGATGTTGTGAAAGGTGTCGTCGAGATTGGGAAATTCCACCTTCGTCCCCGCCTGCACGGCGAGCAATGCCGGCACGATTGTGAGGTCTTTTTGCGTGATCTGCTTCACCGAGCCAACGTTTGGTTTTGGAAAAGAACCTTCCAAATAAACGACCGCGAGCGGCGGATTCGTCGCGAGGATGCCCCCTTTCGAGACGATCTCGTAGCGCTTATTCATCACCGGCGCGGCGCGCGATTTTGGAAGCGAAACGCGGCCTTCGACCACGGCTTGCGCGAGGCCGATGGCTGGGAATGAAGCGACGGCGAGCATGAAAACAACCGGCGAGGAGAGGGGCATGGGAGCGCAAAATCTAGCAGCGCCCCGCCAGGTGGAAAGCGCCGCCCACGCGAGCTATTCGGACGCACGAACGGTATAGCCCACGCTGCGAATCGTGTGGATGAGCGGCGTCCCGAAATTGGCGTCCACTTTCTTGCGGAGGCGCGCAATGAAAATCTCCACGGTCCGCGTGTCGTATTCGTGATCGCGTTGCCACACACGCTCACAGAGTTCGGTCCGCGAAAAGACGCGACCCGGCTCCTTCATTAGCATTTGGAGCACATCGAATTCACGTGGGGACAAGACAATCGATTGGCCGGCGCGGGTGACCTGGCGGTGATGCACGTCCATGTGCAGGTCGCCGACTTCGAGCAAGTCTGTGGCCGGTGTGCCGCCGCGGCGGCCGAGGGCTTCTACGCGCGCGATCAATTCATCCATCGAGAACGGTTTCGTCAGATAATCGTCCGCGCCCGCTTTCAGTCCCTTTACGCGATGTTCCACCTCGCCACGCGCCGTAAGGATGAGCACGCGCGTCGCCACCTTCGCCTTGCGCAGCCGCGCGAGAATAGTCAGCCCGTCAAGGCTGGGCAGGTTCAAATCGAGGACGAGCAAATCCGGCGGATGATCAAGCGCCGCCTGCAACCCCGCATTCCCATCGTTTTGCGCGCTGGCATCGT
>JBEEHU010000091.1:0-7463 GCA_041167565.1 Verrucomicrobiota bacterium
GTCGATCTCCTGACGGCCCGCGGTGTCGAAGATCTGGACGTTGCCGGTTTGTTGCGCGGCCCATTCCAGACTGGCAGCCGCTGCGCGCCGCACATTTTTTTCCTCGGGGCTTGGAATATAAACCGGCACCTCGACCTGCCGGCCGAGCGTGGCGAGTTGTTCGATCGCCGCCGGCCGCTGCAAGTCGCAAGCGATGAGCAGAGGCGCGCGCCCCTGCTTCTTCAAGTAGCGAGCCAGCTTCGCCGACGACGTCGTTTTGCCGGCACCATTCAGGCCCACCATCAGGATACGCGCCGGCTTTTCCAAATTCAGCGGCGCAGCATCGCTGCCGAGCAAGGCCGTCAGCTCATCATGAAATATCTTAACGATCTGCTGGCCGGGCGTGACGCTCCGCAGCACTTCTTCCCCGAGCGCCTTTTCCCTGATCCGCGCTATGAAATTCTTGGCAACCTGGAAATCGACATCCGCTTCCAGTAAGGCGAGGCGCACCTGCCGCATCGCGTCGTTGATGTTCGTCTCGCTGATCGTTCCGTGACCACGGAGATCCTTGAAGATGTCCTGAAGCTTATCGCCGAGTTGCGAAAACATGATGGAACTGCGCCGCTGCGTTCGGCGCTATTTCTTCTTCTTCGGAGCGGCGGTGGGACTGACCGTCGGAGCTGACGAAGCCGCTGGAGCCGGCGTTGCCGGAGCAGCGCCCGCACCGGACTCATCGATCTTAAACGTCCAATGCGTTTCGACTTTCTTCCCGCCAGATTTTGCGCTCACGATCACCGTGCAGGTCTTGTCGCGCAGCTTCTGCGTGACCTGATAGGCGACCGTCGAGCTTTTCGGATCGAAGCTGGAATCGACTTTACCCAATCCACTCACGCGCATCTCCGGAGCCGTGCCGGGATCAATCGCTCCGAGGGAGGCGATGTTCGCTTTGATCAGCGGCAGCGCGGTCTTGATCGTTTCGCCATCGGCCGGCTGGGTTTGCAGACCGGACGCCGACACTTCCGAGACCGACGGACCGCTCGCGGTAGTGGCGATGGCGGCAACGGCGTCGGTAAAGGTTTTCGGTTTGTTCGCCTCCATCAAATAACGGCCGACCGAATTCAGCGGCGTGTGCGTGGTGATGGGCTGGCCGTAAACCGTAAACAGCGCCTCGTAGCCGGCTTTCATCGCCACGTCTCGGATATGATCGTTGTGGAAGCCGTAGGGGACCGCGAAGCAATTAACTTTCACACCAAGTTTCTGCTCGATCATCTCCTTGGAACCGACCACCTCTTTTTGCAGCCACTCCTCATACTCCTGCGGATTCAATTTCTTCTTGGCCACCTTGTCGTAAGGCTTGCGCAAATCCGAATGCGTCGCGGTGTGCCCTTGAATATCGATTCCTGCGTCGCGCATTTCCGCGAGCTGATCCCAGCTCATCGATTCGCCGCCGCTGAAATGTCCCGGCTTGATGCCTTCGGTGTAAATGAAGAGCGTGACTGGGTAATTGAATTTCTTCAGGATCGGCCAGGCGACCTCGTGCTGCGATTTCCAGCCATCGTCGAAAGTCAGGACCGCGCTCTTCGACGGGATCGCTTTTTCGCCGCGTCGCCACGCCAGAAAATCCTGCATCGGGATGACGGCGATATTTTTGTTCTTCAGCTCCTGCATTTGAGCTTCGAATGCTTCCGGAGTGATCTCGGTATCCGGACGTTTCACATTCTTCACGAAACGGTGGTAACCAAAAATGACCACCTGGGCGTTTTGATCGATTGCCGGCTTGGAGATGACCGGAGCCGGTGTTGGCGTACCCGCGGCAGCGGGGCCGCCGGACGCTCCAGGAGTGGGCGACGCGCCGGCAGCGGGCTGGCTTGGAGTGGGGTTGGTGGCCGCTGTCGCCGGCTTCTTGCAGGCGGATAAACCGAGCGCCAAAAGGAGCGGAAGAAGTGCTAGTCGATTGAGCATAAAATTAGGTAAAGGGCCTTTAGTTTGAGGCGTGGAAAAAACAAGCGGTTTTTAAAATTGTAGCCGCTTCGCTGTGCGAAGCGTGAGAGAAAGCGTCGCCACACTCACGTCGCGTGCAGGGCGACCGCTACAGCAGAAATCTCTGGCACGCGGTCGCCTTTGCAGTATGAAGTGCGCATGTCGCGATTCCTATTGTCCGTGCTTGTTGCGGCCGGCTGCGTTTTTCTCACGAGTTGCGGGACGGTTTCGGAAACGAGCGTCAAGGACACCACCCGCACATTCACCACCGTGGTCGTCGATGCCGGGCATGGCGGTAAGGACAACGGCGCCTTACGACGTTTCGGCGGCGCGGAAAAAAATGCGACGCTCGACGTGGCAACGCGGCTCGCGGCTAAACTGCGTGAATCACAGTTCCGGGTCGTCATGACTCGCTCAAGCGATGTCTTCATTCCGCTCGACGAACGGGCCGCGATTTCGAACCGGCAGAAGAACGCCATTTTCGTCAGTGTTCATTTCAACGATTCGGGCCGGCGCGGCATCCGCGGATTTGAGACCTACTACCACTCCTCTGCGGCAAGGCCGCTTGCCTATCGCATTCAACAGCAAATCATGACGCTGCCCGGCGCCGTGAACCGTGGTGTGAAGACCGCCAATTTTCGCGTCCTCCGAAAAGCGGCCTATCCCGCTGTGCTGGTGGAGTGCGGATTCTTGAGCAACCGCAAGGAAGGCGCCGCTGCCCGGAGCGCCAGTCGCCGCGATGACCTCGCGGATAAGATTGCAGAGGCGATCGTCGATCAACGTTACGGCAAGGGAACGTACCACGCACCGGCCAGCACGGCTGACGCGGCGGCGACGTCGTCCGAGCACGGGCAGTAAGCAGCGGGAAGGTGGATCGCGCGCTCCGTCGCGCGATGTCCTAGAGTCCGGCTACGCTGGCATGCTGTCATCGAGCGGCGGAGCGCTCGATCCACCTAAAATTCAATCCCGCGTTTCTCGTGGCCCAATGCGGCCAGAATAATGATCGCGAGAAAGACAATGCCTTCCACCGAGGCCATCGTCAGCGCGTAATTTGGATTCCCATCTGCGGTGCGAAAACGTTCCGCGAGCCATGCTTGCTGCTGCGCTGCATAGGCGGCGGCGCAGTTTCCGAGTTGATAAGCCAGACCGGGAAATGTCCCGCGAACCTCCGCCGGCGAGAGTTCGTTCAAATGCACCGGAATAACCCCCCAGGCGCCCTGCACCATGAATTGCATGAGGAATCCGCCGACGATGAGCAGGGCGGTTCCAGGAGCAAAAATCCAGATCGGAATCAGAAGCAGTCCGCACGATGCCGACAGGATAATGCTGCGTCTCCGTCCCCATCGTTGCGACATGAAACCGACGACGGTGCCGCCGCAGATCGCTCCGAGGGCGTAAATGATGGTCATCATCGATTTCTGTCCCACATCGAAGCCGCGCTGTTTTTCGAGGAACGTCGGGTAGAGATCCTGCGTCCCGTGCGACATGTAATTAAATGCCGTCATCAGAAGAACGGCATAGATAAACAAGGCGCCGTGCTCTCTGATGAGCCGCGGCAGATTCAAGGGCGTCCGTTTACGCTCGCGCCGCTGGCGTTCCCAAACGGGCGACTCCGGCACGCGCATGCGAATGTAGATGACCAACGCCGCTGGCAGCGCCCCGACCACAAAGAGACCGCGCCAACCAAAGATGGGAAAGAATATCCAATAGACGACCGCGGCCAAGAGATAGCCGAAGGCGTAGCCTTGCTGCAAGATTCCTGAGAACAAACCGCGCGCCTTCGCCGGAAGCGATTCCATCGCGAGGGATGCGCCCAACCCCCATTCACCTCCCATTCCAATTCCAAAAAGGGCGCGCAAGATCAGGAAGACCGTAAAGTTCGGCGCGAATGCCGTGAACAATTCCATCGCGGAGTAAAAGATGATGTCGGCCATTAGCGGAATGCGCCGGCCGAATTTGTCGCCGAGCCATCCGAAGATCAGCGCCCCAACGGGGCGCATGAGCAGGGTCAACGTGATAGCGAAGGCGATTTTGGGAATGCTCTGGCCGAAATCGTGCGAGACCGGGATGAGGACGAAGGTCAGCAGGAAAAAATCCAGCGCATCGAGTGTCCAGCCGAGGAAACAGGCGATGAAGGTATTGCGCTGATCCCGAGTCAGCGCCTTGAAAAGCCGGATCGCTTCCATCTCGCGAATCTAACTTTCGGCGCGAGAATTTTGAAAGCTCCGATTCTTCCTTGTAGCGGCGGTCTATGACCGCCGAGGGATAAAGATTCGGCGGTCATAGACCGCTGCCACAAGGAGCATTATCTTGCCATCGCGATGCGTTCCCTCGTCAAAGCCCGGGCCAAACCCGGCCAGGAACAATCGCTGATCCGCGACATCGACCAGCAAACCCTCGGCAACGTTCGATCGCCGGCGACGAATATCAGCACGACATGAAACAGGCGCGGGTGGCTTTGTGATCGATTCCTTGTAGCAGCGGCCCTGTGGGCCGCTCGGGACTGCGCTCTCCATTACGGCTAACGGGTCGGCCTCTCGGTGACGTATGCTCTCACGCGCCCCACAGGGACGCGGCTACAGAAGAGCAACCGATCAGAAGCACGAGCCCTAGGAGAACACATCTACGCATCATGATGCGTCAATTTGTTCCTTGTCTTGCACGGGAACTGCAGTTTAGTTCTCTTCACCATGTCGGTCGAAAATCTCCATCCTCTCGAAGCGTTGATGCGCGAGCGCATTGTCGTGCTCGATGGCGCGATGGGAACGATGGTCCAGCAATTCAAGCTGTCCGAAGCGGATTATCGAGGCGACCGGTTCAGGGATTGGAAGGGAAAGGACCTGAAGGGCGGTCTCGAGCTCCTCCTTTTGACCAAGCCCGCTGTCATCGCTGAGATCCACACCCGTTATCTCGAAGCCGGCGCGGACATCATCGAGACGAACACCTTCAGCGCGACCACCATCGGGCTGCACGATTTTCTCTTTCAAGGCGAATCCGAAAGTGGCCGAAAAGACCCGGAGTTTTTTCAGCGCGTGGTGGACGATGCCGACTTCAGGGAACTCGTCCATGAGATAAATCTCAAGGCCGCGCGGATCGCCCGTCACGCCGCCGACACCGTGGCAAACGCAACCGGCCGGCGGCGCTTCGTGGCCGGATCGCTCGGGCCATTGCCTGTGACCGCATCGCTTTCGCCTGACGTGAACGACCCCGCTTTTCGCGCCGTGACGTTCGATCAAATCCGAAAGGCCTACGGCGAGCAGGCTGCCGCGCTGTTAGAAGGCGGGGTCGATCTCCTGATGGTCGAGACGATTTTCGATACGCTGAACGCGAAGGCCGCGATCGCCGCCATCGCGGAGCTTTTCGAAAAAACGGGCAAGAGCGTTCCGCTCATCATATCCGGCACCGTGACCGATCGTTCCGGACGAATTTTGAGCGGTCAGACGGTCGAGGCATTTCTCACCTCGATCGCGCATGCGAATCCGCTGGTGGTGGGATTGAACTGCGCGCTCGGGCCGGGCGAGATGGAGCCGTACATTGAGGAACTCGCGCACGGCACTTCTCGCTACACGAGCGCGTATCCGAATGCGGGATTGCCCGATCCATTGTCTCCGACCGGTTTTCCCGAGACGCCGGAAAGTCTGGCGCCGCAGCTCCAAAAATGGGCGCAGAACGGATGGCTCAACATCGTCGGCGGCTGCTGCGGGACGACGCCGGATCATATTCGTTTGATTGCAGAATCAGTGCGCGATTTGCCGCCGAGAAAACCTGTAGCGGCGGTCTATGACCGCCGAGATCCGGGCGCCGGCGCTCATAGAGCGCCGCTACAATTATCCGGGCTCGAGCCTCTCAACATCACGCCGGAGATGGGCTTCGTGATCGTCGGCGAACGGACGAACATCACCGGCTCTCCGCGCTTTTCGAAATTGATCCTCGCCGGCGATTTCGAGGCGGCGCTGGCGGTGGCACGCCAGCAAGTCAAAGGGGGCGCCAACATTCTCGACGTCAATATGGACGAAGGGATGATCGATTCCGAGGCGTCGATGACGCGCTTTCTGAATCTCATCGGCAGCGAACCTGAAATCTCGCGCGTGCCGATGATGATCGACAGCTCGAAATGGAGCGTAATCGAAGCCGGCTTGAAATGCGTCCAGGGCAAGGCGGTCGTGAATTCAATCAGCCTGAAGAACGGCGAAGAGGAATTTCTGCGGCAGGCTGCGCAGGTCAGGCGCTACGGCGCAGCGATGATCGTGATGGCGTTCGACGAAACCGGACAGGCCGACAACCTGCAGCGCCGGATCGACGTTTGCACGCGCGCTTACAAACTTCTGACGGAGCGCGCGGGGATTCCGCCTAACGACATCATTTTCGATCCGAACGTCCTCACGGTCGCGACTGGTCTCGAAGAGCACCGGAACTACGCGGTCGATTTCATCGAAGCGGTCCGCTGGATCAAGGCAAACCTTCCCGGCGCGCGGACGAGCGGCGGTCTGAGCAACGTTTCGTTTTCGTTTCGCGGAAACAACGCGGTGCGCGAAGCGATGCACGCCGCGTTCTTGTTTCACGCCATTCAGGCGGGGCTCGACATGGCGATCGTGAATGCGGGTCAGCTCGCCGTTTACAACGAGATCGAGCCCGAGCTGAAAACGCGCGTGGAGGATGTCCTGCTCAACCGGCGGGATGACGCGACCGAACGCCTGGTTGATTTCGCAGAGAGCGTGAAAGCGAGCGAGAAAACGCCGATCGAAAAAGAGGCTTGGCGTCATTCGCCGGTGGAAGAGCGTCTCTCCCACGCGCTGGTAAAAGGAATCGTCGATTTCATTGAAGCCGATACCGAGGAAGCGCGGCAAAAAAGCACGCGGCCACTCGACGTGATTGAGGGCCCGCTCATGGCCGGCATGAGCGTGGTGGGCGATTTGTTCGGGGCCGGCAAAATGTTTTTGCCGCAGGTGGTGAAGAGTGCGCGCGTGATGAAAAAGGCGGTCGCGTATCTGCTGCCCTTCATGGAAGCAGAGAAAGATGCTAACACCAAACCGCAGGCGCGCATCGTCATGGCGACGGTCAAAGGCGACGTGCACGACATCGGTAAGAACATCGTGGGCGTAGTGCTGCAGTGTAATAATTACGAGGTCATCGATCTCGGGGTGATGGTTCCGGCGGCGAAAATTTTGGAGACGGCGCGGGAACGAAAAGCCGACGTGATCGGCTTGAGCGGGCTGATTACTCCGTCACTCGACGAAATGGTGCACGTGGCGCAGGAAATGGAGCGCGAAGGTTTCTCGTTGCCGTTGTTGATCGGCGGCGCGACGACGAGCCGCGCGCATACCGCGGTGAAGATCGCGCAGCATTATCGAGCGAGCACGGTGCACGTCCTGGATGCATCGAGAGCCGTCGGCGTGGTGAGCAGTCTGCTGAGCGACGAGCTAAAAGACGACTTCGATAAGAAGACGCGTGCTGATTACGTGCGACTCCGCGAAGAACACGCGGCCAAATCGCGCGAGAAAAAA
>JBEEHU010000092.1:0-9451 GCA_041167565.1 Verrucomicrobiota bacterium
TGAGCTCGTCGCGCAAGCCACCCAGGCGCGCGCGGGCTTCGGCGATGCCGCTCTCGAGGTCTTTCTTGGCGTTGCCGGCGTCCACGTTGCTTTGGTTATTGGCGCTGGCCGCGGTGCTGATGGCTTCAGCGGCGGCATTGGTGGCTGCGCTGGTGGCGTTGAGGCTGGCGACTTCGTGAGTGGGATTGGCGGAAAAGTAGGTCGCCAGTTGTTGCAGGATCGGAAGCGGATTCTCCGGAACCGCGATGGAACCGTCTGTGAACCCGGCGGTTTGCCACTGATTGTTCCAACTGTCTCCGAGCCGGGGCTTCAGCACGCCGATGCAAGTCCGGGCGAGGGCGCGCCCGTTTTGCTTTGCCGTATTAAATCCGCCTCTGCCTGTCTTCTTCCCTGCTTTGGCCGTATTCCATTTATCCTTCAGCCCGGGCGTGGCCGGCGGCACGTTGCCCGGGCCGGCCGGCGTGCCGACGAGCGCGGTGAGCGCGGCGCGCAGAGCGGCTTCGTCGTTTTGTTTAAGGCCGATGGTGGCGCCGTGGTTATGCGCGCCATCGGCGGCGTCTTCGAGGAGTTGAATGACTTGGTCGTACGTCTTGGGGATGGAATTATCAGCCATAGGGGTTTGGGGTTGTTGTAGCCACGGCCCTGTGGGCCGTCAGTCTCGTGGTTTGGGGTTTGGGGTTTGGGGTTTGGGGTTTGGGGCTTGAAATTTACCGCGTCACCCGACGTGTTTCCCTCGTGGGACGGGGGTTTCGGATCAAAAAAAGTGCCTTCCGGTACGGCGACGCGTTTTCGAGTGCCCAGAAGTGTTGCTGCGGGAGCGGGAGGCTGCTTCCGGGCTTACCGCAAGGTCGTCGCCGGAGCGGCAGAGGCTCTCCAGGCATCGAAAAATGCCGGCTCCGGATTGGAAGCAACCTTCCGAGGCTCCGGAAAGCTTTGCTCCCGCGTCGAAGGGGGGCTGCGGCCCCGCTGGAATCTTGCTGCCGGACCGGAAGGGTGATTCCGGGCTTCCCGCAACATCGTTGCCGGAGCGGAGGGCTGTTTTCTGGCTTACCGCAAGATCGTCGCCGGAGCGGACAGGTCTCTCCGGCCTCCCCGAAAACATGCCCGAAAAGGTTGTCGGGCTTTCCCGGCTCCAAAAAGACACACCCAAGAACGTCGGAAGCCTTCTGTCGCTGCGCGAAAAGACGACCGGCAACGTCGAATGCTTTTTCGCGGGGTGGAAAACGAAGGGGAACATCGGGGGATGGGAGCTTCACTGCTAGATACGAGGTTGGGCGGCGAAAGTTCGAAAGAATCTCAGCGTTGCCGAGATTCTAAGACTGACCCCTTCTGCTTTTTTCGGGGTAATCGACTATCCCGACCTTGGACGTTTGAACCAGTATTCGGTAGCCGGTGTGCTTACCAGCGAAACCGAAACCAGCTCCCATCCATCTGCTCCAAGCGCATCAAACCTCTCGACCAAAGTATTTATTCTAGGGTTTTGAGGTGATCCGGGAAGGCGCTCCCCATCTTCGGCCCAGATCCAACGAGCTGCTGGGATGCGCTCGCCAGAGTACACTTCGATTACTTTGTATTGCCACTTTTGCATGTGAAACACAGTCAAGGGCTCCCAGATCTCACTTTGTGTCCGGGCGGTTCGCGAACCATTTCACGACGACCGAGCGTTCAGTTGCAGACGCGGTCTTGACTATCCACTTTGTATCCTTAGGAACCGGCATTGTAAAAGAATTCGATCCAATAGAGGGAACTCCCTTTACGTTGCTGTCCTGCGCGCCGGTGGCAGCAATGAGCTCGCCATTAATGAATCCTTCAACGGCTACAGAGGGATGAATGGAATCAGCTGTCGCTACCGCTGAAACAAAACCGCTTTCTGCAGCTTCGTACTCATGATTGGCGGTTTTCGATTCGAGGACCAACGTGACTTTCAGATTGTTAATCTTGTTGTCGACGAGCCAATTTGAGCCTAAAAGCGCGGCGCCAATGGTGGCAGCCGCTCCGATAAGAGCTACGATGATTTGTTTACTCATAAAACGGCAATGGAAGATTTTGCCACCGTCGAAGTTGCGGGCGGTGATAGGGCGCGACGATGAATGGCGGAGGGCATGGGAGCCAGGGGGTTTCGGGGTTGTTCTGCCTGTATATGCGATCAGCCGAACCGCTGTCTAGCAAGAAATGCCGAGATTCTAAGACTGACCCCTTTTTGCCTTTACCGACGCGGCTGCCCTACAAGGGAATGCCGAGATTCACAGGCTGATCTCATTTGGATCCTTTTTTTGTGTGTTACCGGCGGTGAAAAAGAATCAGGCCGGATAAGTGATCTGGAGTGCGATGTCGAACATAAGGACAAGGCTGAGCAGGATGATCAACTTAGCGATGAACCTTGCGAACCGAGCGCGTACCCAAACATTGATCAGCGTCTTCAGCCCGAACCAAGCGAAGCCGCCCCAGACAAGAAGCGCGATGGCAGTGCAGATACGTAGCCAACCAGCGACGCCCACCGCGCGATTAGCCCAATAAAGCAGCGCGGTCAGGATGCAAAGCTCTGCGGACAAAATGAAACAGCGAAGCACAAATATGCCGAAGCACCGCCAAGGCCGGAACTCGCGTTCCCTGTGGGCTTCCAATTCGGACTTATAGAGCGTGGGCATGCGGGCTTAGGTTAGATGCTTATGGCACACTCCTCCTTGCGCACGATCATAATCCGGTGCTGTGTGATGGCCCGATCGAAAACGTCGGGATGCTGTATGAGCGCCTGAAGCGCATGCTGAGTCTGCGTAGACTCTGCCACCTGGAAGAACAAATACCCCCAGAGAGAACAGAAGAAAAAGAAAGTGATGTACTGGTGAAAACTAAAGCCCGCCTTCAGCCAAACACCTATGCACAGCACCTGAAGTAGGAAGATCAGCTTAGAATGCGCGGCTGCTGAATAGCTGGCGATGTAGGAAACAGGAATGCCAAGCAGAAGCCAAGCGTTGCGCTCGTGATAAGCCCAAATGGGCACGAGAATGAGCGGTGAGATTGTGTAAAGAAGCACGAAGATGCTGAAAATCGCCTTGTGGGCTCCAGCCAGAAATTGCCGTGGCTCGCCGATCATACATTTGAAGCCGATTGTGCCGCTCTGCGCGCCGGCGACGAACTGCGCGTGCGTGATGCCTTCGTTGGCTTCAGCGATGCTTTTCTGCATCGTCTGGTTACGCGGAGAGTACGTCATACACGCGAAATCCACCACCGTCTCCAGCCTGCGCGTAGAAGCCGAGATAAAGTTTTTCGAAGGGGTGGTCGCCCGGAACTATTAGACGCGCGATTAGATCGCGGGTTTCCGCCACGTCAGCAAGGGCAGCGTGTTGCTCGATACACAGCCATGCCACGTCGACACCTGAGTAGCTCTTCGAGCATTTGTCATCAATCTCCCGCTGCACCTGCGAACTGATAAGCTTATCGGGCTCAGACCACGAGCCGATCTTCGCAATACCATGTGAATCGAACTTCGAAATCCCTCGCGCTAGCTGCCACTCGGCTTTGGCCTGCGCATTGTCGTAGTAAGCAGTCGCGATCTCAATGCCTATGGTCCGCTCCGCCACTGAATAGATCAAGTCTGGTTCAATCCCATCTAGCCCATGCCGAATGAACTCAACGTTGTGGCCGAGCGTCGCTAAAAGCGCGTTGCCAATAGCAATCTCGTGCTGTTCTTTGAGAGATGGCGTCGTCACATCGGTATTCGCCTAACGAGAAATAGGCGCCTAATCCGGTAGCAATAATTGTCCGAAATAAGCAGGTTGGGGAACATGCCCCAGACATTACCTCCAACCCTTCGTCCGGACAAGTCCGACATCTGATCCGAATTCTAATCCTGCCGGACCGCTTCCGCGAACGCGACGTCGCCGGACCCTTGGGAAAGTGGGAAGTAGAAAGGCTAAAGTAGAAATGGTGGGCGTCCAATCTCTCTACTCCGCCTTCAGACGCCTCTTCATATCAGTGTATGCAGT
Source organism: Verrucomicrobiota bacterium (assembly GCA_041167565.1). Taxonomy (GTDB): domain Bacteria; phylum Verrucomicrobiota; class Verrucomicrobiia; order Chthoniobacterales; family UBA10450; genus AV80. Next base: position 3,987 of record JBEEHU010000092.1, read on the forward strand.
TTTGATTAGCTTCGTTAGCGCGGCGGTATCCAAGTCGCGCTCGGGGCTCAGTTTCGCATGGCGCATGAACTTGCCTGTGCCTTCCAACAAGCCCTTCGGATCGGCAATCTCGGCGCCACGAAAAAAACCGACGTTGACGTGAGCTTTGAAGGCATTCACGTAGGCGAAGGCCGCGTCGCCTACACACGCCGTCGGATGGCCATCATGCAGTAGCTCTCGAACGTCGTCCCCGCAGCTGCGCATGACCTCAAACCAGCGCTGGGCGATCGCGCCCAATTCATCCGCATGGTCGTGCATCCAGACCTCGATGGCAGGATCGCGCTCGACCGAAGTGGGGAAGCGGAAAAGTTGGCTCATGACGAGCGCAAGTAGAAAGTAGAAAGTAGAAAGTAGAAAGTAGGAAGCAGAAAGAGGAAAACGGCGAGGACTCGCGGGCCGGGTGCCTCACTGCGGGCGATCGCTTCCTCGCTGGTGGCGCCGTCCAGTGAAGAGCCTGTAGTGGCGGCCGTGTCGGCCGCGATGTCTTGGAATCTTTGCAGGCGACACGCCTGCCGCTACAGGCTCTGACTTCTGACCTCCGACCTCTGGCTTCAGTCTTGCCTTACCGCTTCGACGAAGGCGACATTGCCGGATTGGAGATCCAACGCCGCCTCTTCCGGAGTTCCGAAGACTTGGGCGCGGGTGTCGTCGAACTCGCCTTCCCATCTGGCGACGACAACGGTGGCGAGGCAGTTGCCGATCAGATTTACGCAGGTGCGGCCCATGTCCATGAGCTCGTCGACGCCGAAAATCACAGCGACGCCAATGGGGCCGAGGCCGGCGGGGAGAAAGCTGTTCAAGGTGGCGAGCAGGATAACTAACGAGGCGCGCGGGACGGCGGCGACGCCTTTGGAGGTAAGCATGAGAGTCAGGATCATGGTGAGCTGCGCGCCGATGGGCATGTGGAAACCCATCGTCGTTTCGGCGGCTTGCGCGACGAAGACGCTGGCCATGGCGAGATAGAGCGTGGAGCCGTCGAGGTTAAAGGAATAACCGGTCGGCATGACGAACCCGACGATGTGGCGGGGGACGCCGAAGCGTTCCATGGCTTGCATCGCTTTCGGTAACGCGGATTCGCTCGAGGTGGTGGCAAAGGCGAGCACAGCCGGTTCGCGCACCGCTCGGGTGAATTGGCGGATGGGGATCCGGAGGATGGCGATGACGGCGCCGAAGACGAGCACGATGAAAATGATGAGCGCGAGGTAAAGCGAGAGGATGAGGTTGCCGAGATTGACGAGGACGCCGAGACCTTGGGTGCCGACGGTGTGCGCCATGGCCGCGCCGACGCCGATGGGCGCGAACATCATGACGTAGTTGGTGAACTTGAACATGACCTGCGAAAGGCTCTCCATCGCGCGCACGATCGGTTTCCCTTTTTCGCCGATGGCGGAAACGGCGAGGGCGAAGAGGACGCCGAACGCGACGATCTGGAGAACGTCGCCGCGCACCATGGCTTCCACGATGCTGGAGGGGAAAGCGTGCACGACGGTTTCGACGAGCGTTTTCGGATGCGACTGGCCGATCGTTTTGACGATGTCGGTGCTGTTGGTCGCGAGCGTGACGCCGATGCCGGGCTTGGTGAGATTGACGATGGCCAGGCCGATGAAGAGCGCGGCAGTGGTGACGATCTCGAAATAGATGAGCGCTTTCGCGCCCATGCGTCCGACTTTTTTCAGCGCGCCGCCGCCGGCGATGCCAACGACGATGGTGGAAAAGACCAGCGGCGCGATGATGGATTTGATGAGGTTGAGGAAGATGTCGCGCAGGAAATAAACGGCGTTCCCCCAATCGGGCCGGAAGTAGCCGATGACGCCGCCGACGATCAGGCCGATGAAGATCTGGGTGGTGAGGGAAGGGCGATACCAGGGGCGGCGAGGGACGGCGTCAGCAGGCATTGTGGGGACAGTAAACGAGGACGATGAGGGGTGTGCAAAGCAGAATCGGATGAGGAAAACGCCCAACGTCCAACGTCCAACGTCCAACGTCCAACGTCCAACGTCGAACTCCAGAGGCTCACGCGACGCTGTTGATTTTAGCGTTCAGCTTTTCAGTTTTCAGCGTTTGTTCCCGGATGTTCTTGATGCATCTCAGTTGCGCAGCGTGCGGGCTTCGGCACGAATGGGCGACTCTCCAAAATTTGTGCACGGTCTGCCACAAGCCGCTGCTTCCGGTTTACGATTTGGCGGCGGCGGGTCGCACGCTTACCCGCGAATCTTTGGCGACGCGGGAGAAATCGTTGTGGCGCTATCGCGAAGTGCTGCCGCTGCCGGCGAACGTCGATCCGATCACGTTGGGCGAAGGTGGAACGCCTTTGCTTCGTGCCGCGCGATTTGGTGGCGCGCTGGGGATGCCGGAACTCTGGGTGAAAGACGAAGCGCAGAATCCGACGCAGAGTTTCAAGGCGCGCGGGATGGCGGTGGCGGTCTCGATGGCGAAACATCTCGGCGCAACCAAGCTCGCGGTTCCGAGCGCGGGCAATGCGGGTGGCGCGCTCGCGGCTTACGCGGCGCGTGCCGGTCTCGAGGCGCATATTTTCATGCCGAGCGATACGCCGCGCGCAAACATCATCGAGTGCCGCGAGCTAGGCGCGCACGTGGTTTTGATCGATGGCCTGATCACCGATTGCGGCGCGGAGATCGCGCGGCGCAAAGCGGCGGAAGGCTGGTTCGAAATGTCGACGTTGAAGGAGCCGTATCGCGTGGAGGGAAAAAAGACGCTCGGGTACGAGCTGGCGGAGCAACTCGATTGGACATTGCCGGACGTGGTTCTTTATCCGACGGGCGGCGGCACGGGATTGATCGGAATGTGGAAAGCGTTCGATGAGATGGAGGCACTCGGTTGGATTGGATCGAAGCGGCCACGAATGTTTTCGGTGCAGGCCAGCGGCTGCGCGCCGATCGTCCGGGCGTTTGAGGCGGGCGAAAAATTCGCGGCCGAATTTCCGGATGCGCATACGGTCGCGTCCGGATTGCGCGTCCCGAAGGCTGTCGGTGATTTTCTGATGCTCGAAGCGCTCCGCGCTTCCGGCGGCGGCGCGATCGCAGTGGAGGACGAAGCGATGATCCGGGCGACGCGGGAAGTCGGCGCGGCCGAGGGTCTCTTCGTCGCGCCGGAAGGGGCCGCTTGTTTCGCCGCGTTGCGATCGCTTCTTTCGTTGGGAAAAATCGAGAAGAGCGAGCGAGTAGTGATCTTCAACACCGGTTCCGGGATCAAATATCTCGACTGTTACGAGCCGTCGTAGTGTGGCGCCGGTTGTTTGCAGTGCGCCGCTGTGAAACGCCACGTCTCGGCCGCCTCTGACATGCACGCCCTACAACTTATCGCCTTGTTCGAAAAATTTAGCTCGCTCGCTCCGGGCAGGCCCGATAGCAATAACGCTCCTATGCAGGGAAAACCACCGCCGGGCCAAACACCTCAAGCGTCGCAAAACACACCACCAGGTCTGGCGCCCCAAACCGCCCAGGGCGCGCAAGCCGCAGCTTCGGCCGTCTCCCCGGGTGCGTTGCAGGGGCTTCCGCCACCAGCCGGCTTTGAGGGAAAGCGAAAGGGACGCGGCGGCTCGGGGGCGAAGCTGAGCGACGTGCATTGGAGCCTGATCTTCAAGATGGGATGGAAGATGATCGGCTACTGCCGACTGCTGGCGTTCTCGTATTGCCTGATGATGCTGGTGCAAAGCGGCGTGAACATCGGCATGGCCCAGCTGGTGGGCCAGGTTACGAAAGAGCTGGGGAGCCAGAGCGCGAGCGGTGAAGCGCCGCAACGCCGCGCCGACGCAAACGCGACCGCAAGCGCGCCCGTAGCTGCGCCGCCGAATGCTCCGGCCAATGCCAGGGTCGGCCCGCCGGAAGAGTCATTCGTTTCGAAAATACTGCCGACGGATCCAAAAAAACGGGTGATCGTAGTGTGCGCCTTGTGGGCGATCTGCGCATTGGCCGCGCTGAGCCTGGGCATTCCGATGCGAGCGATCTCGACGAAGCTCGACCTGACCATTTCGAATAAGATGCGCAGCCAGCTTTTTGGACGACTGCTGCGGCAATCGCCGGAGTTTTACCACACCCACGAGTCGGGCGAACTCAACGCGGTGGTGAACCAATTCACGGTCGAGGCGTCGATGACCCTGCGACAGGTCAGCATCGATATGATCCTCCAGGTGTTGATTCTCGGGTTCACGGTTGCGGTGCTCATCTACAATTTCAAAATGGGCGACGGGTCGGAGGGCGGCGGGTCGCCGCTCACCCTCGGCGGCGTGGTGATCCCGCCGGCGACGATCCCGATCGCGATCGTGCTCTTCGCGTTCGTGTCGCCTTATCTGACCGGGAAGTTGTCGAACAAAGTTCGCGATGTCTCGCGCGATCTTCAGGAAAAGATGCTCGCGCTCAACAGTCTCGTGACCGGCGCGATGCAATCGCCGGAGGAAATCCAGGCCATGGAAGCCGAGCCGATGTTTGTGAAGAAGCACGACAAGCAGCTCGATGCGCTTCTGCGGTCGCGGATAAAAAATACGCTGACGATGGAGTACCTCGGCTTGGTGAATGGGTTGCCGAGCTGGTTTATCCAAGTGGTAATGCTTGGGTTCGGTGTCTTTATCGCCGTCAAGTCCGGCAACCCGGCGAGCGCCGGCAATGTCGTGAGCATTTTCATGCTGACGCCGCAACTGATGGCGCCGATTGGGGCGCTTTCGGCTTATCTCGTGATGGCGGGCAGCGCCTGGCCGCGGATCGAGACGGTGAACGAGATGCTCGAATCACGCGCGCGCCGCGAAGAAAAATCCGGCACGGTGAAAGTCGATTCCGTCGAGCACACCCTCGCGGCCAAGAACGTCACCTTTTCCTACAAAGCCGGCGCGCGAAAAATCTTTGACGATATTTCCTTCGAGTTGCCGCCGGGAAAAATCACCGGCTTCGTGGCGAAGATGGGGCAGGGGAAGACGACCTTCTTCAAGCTGGCGCTGCGGTTTTACGATCCGCAGCAAGGCGAGGTGATCCTGGGCGGGCGACCGGTGGGAGATTATGCCGCGGACAATCTCTACGGTCACATCGCGATGATGTCGCAGTTTCCGGCGTTCTTTTACGACACGTTGCGCGCGAATATGCAGATGGCGAAAGAGGACGCGACGGACGAAGAAATCCGGGCGATCTGCGAGCGGACGGGCGTGTGGAAGATCCTGCAAGCCGGCGTGCAAGGCAATCCGCTCGATGAGGAGTTCGCCGGAGGCCGTCGGCTTTCCGGCGGCCAGCGAAAGCTCCTGGCGCTGACCCGTTGTCTGATGCGCGATCCTGCGATCCTGTTCCTCGACGAACCGACCGTCGGCATGGATAACATGGAGAAATTCGCGATGCTGGAAATGATTCAGCAGGCGCTGAAGGGCCACACCGTCATGGTGGTGGACCACGATTTGCGATGGCTGATGCCGTTCTGCGATTACT